>RFPF01000050.1 GCA_009926295.1 Planctomycetia bacterium | reverse complement strand
GGAGGAGACTGCCGACCGCTGCGATCCAATCCGCGAGCGGCTCGACGCCGGCGGCGAGTTCGCCGGCCGCCATCGTCCAGGGCACGGCCCCGGCGACGGCCGCCGCGACCGCCGCGACCGCCTCCGGTGCGGCGCGGCCGAGCGACCCGCGGGCCGGCTCCTTCACGTCTATCACGTGCGCTCCTCCGGCAAGCGCGGCGACGACCTCGACGGCGTTCCGCACGCTCACGAGCACGCCCCGCCCGATCATGCAGTCGGCTCCGCCGCGTCGCGCTTCGCCGCGACGAGCAGTCCGCTCAGCCTACGCGCAAGATCCACCGACAGGGGCTCGCACCACCGCCCGTCGAACACGACGGCTCCATCCGCCCACGTTCCCCACGCCGGGAGCGTGGGCCGCGACTGCCAGGCCACGGCCCGCTCGGCGATCCGCATCACGAGCGTGCCGACCCGCTGGGTGGGCACGTCGTCGCGGCCCTGCGGATCGGGCAGGGCGTGCGAACCCATGAAGAAGCACTCGACGAACTCCAGGGGCACGTCGTGGGCGGTGAGCGGCGCCAGGCGGACGCGCAGCGCGTCGCCGCGGCGGCACAGCCGCGGCCGCGTGGCGGCGAACGCGAGGCCCGCCACCACCGGCCCCGCGACGAGCCCGTAGCCGAGCAGGATCGGCCGCGCCACCGCCGCCGTCGCCGACAGGCACGCGAGCACGGAAAGCGCCGTGCCCGCGCAGGCCGCGACCGCCACGAGGAGCGAGGCCGGCCGCGCGTTGCCACGCAGCCATACCTCCTCGTCCGCAGTCGTGATCTTCTTCGGATCGGGTGCCGCCATGGATCGCATCATCCTTTCGCCGCGGCGCGGCATGGCGTACGATGCCGTGCCACGGCGGCTCCGAGGAGATAGCGATTCATGAACGACACCCTTTCGGCGGGCCGCGACGCCACCGGATGGACGCTGGCCGGAATCGCACTGATCCTCGCGGCCTACGTGGTGGCGGCGCTCGGCGAGTGGCCCCAACATGGTCGCGATTTGCTGGTGCAGGCACAAGCGTCCCATGCCGGCGACGCGCAGCCGCACGCCGACCACGGCGGCGCCGCTCCGCCGGCGGCGATGGTGCTGCCGTTCTGCCTGCTTCTCGCGGCGATAGCGATCCTGCCTCTCACGCCCCGCTTGGCGCACTGGTGGGAGCACAACACCAGCAAACTGCTCGTCGCCGGCGGCCTCGGGGCCGTCACGCTGGCGTACTACCTGCTCGCGCATCGGCATCCGGTGGACCTCCACTTCCCGGCGCACGCCACGGTGGCTCCTGCGGCTGCCGGACCGTCGTGGGCGGTGGCCGGCGCGGTGCTCGCCAACGCGTTTCTTGCGGAGTACGCCCCGTTCATCGTGCTGCTCTTCGCCCTCTACGTGATCACCGGCGGCGTGCGGATCGAGGGGGACCTCATCGCCTCGCCGAACGTGAACACGTCCTTCCTCGCCATCGGGGCACTCGCCGCCAGCTTCATCGGCACCACGGGCGCCGCGATGCTGCTCGTGCGGCCTCTCCTCGAGACGAACCGCGAGCGGCGGCACGTCGCGCACACACTCGTGTTCTTCATCTTTCTCGTCTGCAACTGCGGCGGCTGCCTGCTCCCCATCGGAGACCCGCCGCTGTTCCTCGGCTACCTCGAGGGGGTCGACTTCCTCTGGACGCTGGGCCTGTGGAGGCAGTGGGCGTTCACCAACGGGGTGCTGCTGGCGGTGTACTGGGCGTGGGACACGTTCTTTGCCCATCCTCGCGAGGCGGCCCGCGACGTCGCCCGCGACGAGAGCCAGACCACGCGGCTGCGGATCACGGGCCTGTGGCCGAACGCCCCGCTGATGGCGGGCGTGATCGCGGCGGTCGCCCTGCTCGACCCGTCGAAGCCGGTGGCGGGCACGGCGTGGCACCCGTGGCTGTTCCTCCGCGAGGCGACGCTGCTCGCCCTCGTGGCCGCATCGCTCGTGTTCGGGTCGCGGGACGTGCGCCGCCGGAACGGCTTCAGCTACGGCGCCATCCTCGAGGTGGCGGCCCTGTTCGTCGGCATCTTCGTGTGCATGCAGCCCGCCCTCGCCCTGCTCCACGAGCGCGGCGCGAGCCTCGGAATCGTCTCGCCGCCGGCCTTCTTCTGGGCCACCGGCGCGCTCTCGAGCGTCCTCGACAACGCCCCCACCTACCTCGTGTTCTTCAAGACGGCCCAGGCGCTGCCTGCCACCGGGGCGACCATGGCCGGCGTCGACACGGGTCGGCTGGCCGCCGTGAGCCTCGGCGCCGTATTCTTGGGAGCGATGACCTACATCGGCAACGGGCCGAACTTCATGGTGAAGGCCATCGCCGAGCAGTCGGGGGTGCGGATGCCGAGTTTCTTCGGCTACATGCTCTACAGCTTCGGCGTGCTGCTGCCGGTGTTCGCCGCGATGGCCCTCCTCTTCCTCTAGGGATCCGCATGTACGACCACGTCACCACCGAGTCGCAACTCGCGGACCTGGTGACCCGGCTCGCAGCCCATCCGCACGTCGCGTTCGACACGGAGTTCGTCTCGGAGCACACCTACCGCAGCCAGCTGTGCCTCGTGCAGGTGGCGGCGCCGGGCGTGCTGGCCGTGATCGACACGCTCAAGGTGCGGGAACTCGACCCGTTCTGGCGGCTCCTCACGGAGCCGGGCCGAACCACGGTCGTGCACGCCGGTCGCGAGGAGATGGGGTTCATCCTGCACGCGATTCGTGCCCGGCCCGCTCGACTGTTCGACGTGCAGGTGGCGGCCGGGCTCGTCGACCACGACTATCCGGCGGGCTATGCGTCGATCGTGCGCCGTTTCCTCAACGTCCAGACCAACAAGGGCGAGACTCGCACCGACTGGAGGCAGCGGCCGCTCTCGCCGGCCCAGCTCGACTACGCGCTCGACGACGTCCGGCATCTCGAGCATCTCTGGCGGAAGCTCGACGCGAAGCTCGACGCCTCCGGCCGTACCGCCTGGATGCACGAGGAGATGGCCACCTGGCAGGACGACGTCGAGGAGTCGTTCACCCGCAAGCGCTGGCGCAGGATCTCCGGCCTCAACGGCATGCCGCGGCGCGAGCTCGCGATCGCCCGCGAGCTGTGGCACTGGCGGGATGGCGTGGCGGAGGCACGCGACATGCCGCCCAAGCGGGTGCTGCGCGACGACCTGCTCGTGGAGCTCTGCAAGCGCCGCAGCGCCGACCCGAAGCAGATCGGGGCCATCCGTGGCATGCAGCGGTCGGATCTCCGGCACATCATGAACGGCATCTCCGCGGCGATCGAGCGCGGCCTCGCACTCCCCGAGGAGGAGCTGCCCGGCGGAGAGCGGCACGCCGCCCCGCCGCCGCAGCTGGCCGTGCTCGGCCAGTTCCTCGCCACGGCGATCGCGGGCGTGTGCCGCAAGCAGAAGATCGCCCCGGCGCTCGTGGGCACGGCGGCCGACATGCGCGACCTGCTCGCGTGGAAGCTCGGCCATCACGACGGCGACCATCCGCCGCTGCTCGCCCGCGGCTGGCGGGCCGGATTCGTGGGCCCGCTGGTGGACGACCTGCTCTCGGGCAGGGCGGCGCTGCGAATCGGCGACATCCGCGCCCACGACCCGCTGGTCATCGACCGCACGTGAGCCGCCTCGCCCGCCGGCGAACTCAATGCCGGAGGAAATTCTGCCGATGGTATGGGTGCCCGGCCGGCCGGCGGCCGGATACCGACGTCCGCCACGGGAGACCCGCACATGGGCAAGGGCAACAACGCGCAGAAGAACGACAAGAAGAGCATGAAGCCGAAGAAGGACAAGGCGAAGCCCGCGGCGAAGAAGTGAACCGGGGCGGTTCGCGGCCTGCCGAAGGCCTACACTGTCGGCATGGTTGAGGAACCTCCGGTCGACGCTGAATTTCTTCTCCTGATCGCCGACGTCAGCGGCTACACGCGGTTCATGCTCGCGAACCGCACGGCGCGGGTTCACGCGCACGGCATCATGTCCGACCTGCTGTCCGCCGTGATCGGGGAGGTCCGGCTCCCGCTCGAGGTGAACAAACTCGAGGGAGACGCGATCTTCATGATCGGGGCCCGGCAGGCCGACGGCTGGGAGGCGATCGGCGTTGACATCGGGCGACGGCTCACGGGCTTCGTCGCGGCGTTCGATCGCAAGCTCACGGAACTCGCGTCATCCACCATCTGCGACTGCGTCGCCTGCCAGCAGATGGTCACGCTGCGGCTGAAGGTGATCGCCCACTACGGCACGGCGACCCGCTCGCGGGTGTCGGGCTTCGACGAACTCTCCGGCGTGGACGTGATCGTGCTGCACCGGCTCCTCAAGAACGAGGTCGCGGGCTCGGAGTACATCCTCCTGACGGAGCCCGCGTTCCGCTTCCTCGCGCCGCCGGGCGACTACGTGCCCCACTGCGAGCATTACGACGACGTCGGCGACGTGCCGCTCCGCCTGCGGAGGCTCGAGGCCGCGGTGCCCGCCTCCGCCCCGCGCACGTTCTCGTGGCGGGATGTGATCCGCAAGCTCGGTTACGACATCCGCTACCTGCGGGCCCGCACGCGGCATCCCACGTGAGGCGGCACGCGGAGAGACACCATGCCCAGCCAGCGACCACAGTCCGCCGACGAGCCGCCGCGTGTGCCGCCGTCAGACTGTTACTTCGAAAACGGCCTGATCGTCTACACCGCGGCCTACCACCTGAACCGCGGCCAGTGCTGCGGGTCGGGCTGCCGCCACTGCCCGTATGAGCCCCGACACACCAAGGGCAGCGAGCGGGTGAGCAAGGCGGTGCTCACGATTCAGGACGGGGATGGCGACCGGGGCCGGTGAGATCACCGGGCCCCCGCCGGCCACCCATGGTTCTGACCACAATCGCCGGGGCCGGGGCGGCGCCGCCCTACTTCACCCAGCGGTGGGCGTGGTCGAAGCTCGCGTGATACCAGCTGCCCTTGCGGAACGGCCGCAGGTGGATGCCGCAGGGGATCGCATGGCCGTTGGCATCCTTGATCCGCCCGCCCGTCGAGTCGATCACGAGCGGCGTGCCGTCGGGGCTCTCGGCACACTCCCCGACCCACATGATCACATGCGTCACCTTCGTGCGGGCGGCGTTGCGGATGTAGAGGAGGTCGCCAGCTCGGAGGGTGCGGCAGAGTTCGTCATACCACTCGGCCGGCTTGCCTTCCGGTCGCTCGATCACGTGGGCGTGCAACTCCCCGTGGGCGGAACGGGCCGTCGACTGCCGGGCCTGCGTGTGGATGTCGGTGTTGAGATGGATGCCGAAAGACCAGTTGTAGTTCCAGCCGCTGAAGTTGCTGCAGTCGATCCCCTTGCCGTGGCGGGCGCCGCAGCACTCCTTCCACGGCCAGTCGTCGGGCGGATCCCAGTCGGGCACGTGATGATGCTGGTATTCGTGGCCGATGAAGCGGGCCGCTGCCGCCACCACCCGCTCGCGCCGCCACTCCGCCGGCTTCTCCCACACGCCCGGCGGGCAATCGAACGCCCGCGCCGGCACGCCCCACGATCCCCACTCGTGGCGCACCTGCGGTCCATACCATTCGGAAAGAGGCACGCTGCTCTCCGCCGCCACGCTGCCCCGCGGCTGACCCGCATCGAAGAGGAGTTCCGCGAGCGGTGCCCGAAATGAAGGCTTGTACGGGCTCCTGTAGGGGCCTGAATGCGGCTTGGAGTCGGCGGCCTCATCGACCGCTTCGGCCTCGTCGGCATCCCCCTCGCCGGGAGCCTGCTGGATCGCCGTGCTCCCGGAGTGCGACGGATGCGAATGCTTGGCCGGCGGAGCCGCCGGCTGTGCACACACCGCCCCTCTCGCGAGGAAAACGAGGCTGAGTGGGAGGCACAGAATGAAACGGACGAGGCAGGGTCGCATGGCGTGGGCACTGTACCACGGAAGCCGGGCAGGAAAGATCGGTGGCGCGGCGAACCACCTGCCCTTGCCGCAGAGCGTACCCGCGCCGACGCCGCGCCGGCGGGATTTGAGTCGCGGGTGCCGTACGAGCACGGATGCCAGCCACCTCCCGGCCCGGGTGGTCGCCGCCCTCGCCAGGCAGAAACTCGATGTCGTGCTCGTCGGCAATGCCGCTGCCGCCATGCGGGCGGCGGCCGTCACCGAGCTCATCCGTCGGCGTGTGGCCCTGCCGATCGAGCGGCGGATGAACTTTCCGCGCAAGCTTCCCGGTGGTGGCAGCTGCCTCTGGCGGCCGGCCTCGTTCCATCCACGTGGGCAGGGCAGGCCGCAAGGGCGCCTGGCGCCGCAGACTCGTACGCTGCGGTAGAATGGGCCACAGATGTCCACCGCGGCACGGAGCGCTGATTTGTGACACGACTGTGGCTGAGCGTCGTCGCGGCCTGCTGCATCGGTGGATGCGCACCGAGTTCGTCGATCGACCCCGAACGCGTGATGATCGACACGAAGCACTCACACTTTCACGTGCATGGCCCCGGCATCGAACATGGGCACGTTCATGCGGGCTTCGTCGCCGGAGGTCACACCCATGAGCACGACGGGCACTGAACGGCGCGGCGCGTTCACCTTGATCGAACTGCTGGTCGTCATGGCGATCATCGCGACGCTGGTCGGCCTGCTTCTGCCCGCGATCCAGTCCGCGCGGGATGCCGCCCGCACGAACGCCTGCAAGAGCAATCTGCGCCAGTTCGGTGTGGCGATGCACAACCACGAGACGGCAAATCGCCGATTGCCGCCGGGCTACCAATACGCTCCGATGCCGGCCGGCAATGGCCTCGGCTTTTCGTGGGGTTCGCTCCTGCTGCCCTTCATCGAGGAAGCCGCGATCCACAAGGAGTTTCGGTTCGACCTGCCGCTCTACGATCCCTTGAACATCGTCCCCCGCGAGAGGCACGTGGCCGCGTTTCTCTGCCCGACGGACCCGATTTCGCCGACGGGCTTCGTGGAGATGGGCGACGAGCGATACGCGATGGCCTGCTACGTCGGAAACTTCGGGCCGCCGGATCTCGATGAGACGCAGGACAAAAGAGACGGCGTGTTCAGCCGCAACAGCAAGACGCGGTTGAGAGACGTCACCGACGGCCTGTCCAAGACCTACATGCTGGGGGAGCGGCAGAACGGCCCGTTTCGCCACGCCGGCGTCCACGGTCATCACTTCGAGTACGAAACGGCCTGGGCCGGTGCGATTCGGGATCTCGACGATCCGTCGGACGACCACGGGCACATGGTGTTGTTTGTCCGGACATCCCCCAAACGACGCCGAGAGCGATGACCGAGACGTGTCGTCGGCGCACCGTGGATTCGCCCAGTTCCTGATGTGCGACGGGTCAGTGCGAGCTGTCGGGGAATCCATAGACGCCGGCATGCACCGTGCGTTCAGCACCCGGGCGGGCGGCGAAGCGGTCTTCGAGTAGAAGCGACATCCAACCCGAACGCCCGGGGCAGCGGACTCAGAGGGAAACTGCGTCCCCGTCGGCGATGCCCGCCAACGCATCGAGCACCGCCTGCTCGATATCCGTTCGGACGGGCCGCACGGCTCCATCGACGGAGGTGAACAGCACGACGCCGCCATGGCCGCTGTTGAACCTGGGCACGTCGAACGTCGGGTCCGTACCGAGGCCGTTCATCACGGGCCAACCCGCGGCGCCGATCCAGCCGATCGCCGCGGCATTTTCCCCGAGCATGAGGGTGTTGGAAGTCCCGTCCGCAATCTGGCCGATTCGTCGGGCCTGCCGATTGACGAAGACACCCGTCCATTTTCTGCCCGTCGGAGTGTTGCCATACGCTCCCGATACGCCGACGTAATTGGATCGCCCCAAATCCTCCTCCCTCCGCCCGCGGATCTCGACGACGGGCCCCGACGACGACTCATACGTGAAGGTCGTGTCGATCACGAAATCCTGCTCGCCGGAAATCGCCGCAGGGCACCGCAGGACGGCGATCGGGTCGCATGCCGCGCCCAGCGTTTCGGGCACCGTCCAGTAGCCGTAGGAGGGTTCGCCGGCCGACTTTGCCGTGCGTTGCCGAAGAAGCGCCGGGTCGAGCCGGGCATGGAGGGTGCCGTGTTCGAAGAAGGGCAGCAAGACGGGCAGCAGTCCGACGTTCGAAAAGTCCCACTGCCAGGTCTGGGGGGCCTCGGCCTGATCGTCGAAGCCGTTGCCGTTCCTGTCCCAGGGTCCGAGAAACCCGATTGGCAGGCGTCGCTCGCTGGCTTCGAATCCAGCGGCTGCCAGGGCAAGCTGCCGGAGGTGGCTCGCGCACGTCGCGCGGCGCGCCGCAGCCCGCGCAGACTGCACGGCGGGAAGGAGCATGGCCACGAGAATCGCGATGATGGCGATGACCACCAGCAGTTCGACGATCGTGATCCCGCGGGCGGAACCTGCCGAATCGACACTCGACAACCGATCAGACCGCCGTGTTTCGCGACCGCTCATGACGCCGCCCCTGCCAGCCGAGGGTCTTCCGCGGACTCCTGCTTCAGTGAAAATACGCGTCGACGGCGGTTTTCACAATCAGGCCGCCGACGACCAGCACGAACACCGACCGCACGAACCCGCTCCCGTGCTTCAGGGCGAGACTCGTGCCCAACGCGCTGCCGACGACGTTGGCCAATGCCATGGGCAGCATGAACGGCCACCAGACGTGCCCGCTCCACGCGAAGACCGCCAGTGACGCCAGATTCGTGGCCGTGTTGAGCACCTTGGCACTGGCCACCGCATTGAGAAAGTCGAAGCCCAGCATCTTGACGAACGCGAAGATGAAGAAGCTTCCCGTGCCCGGCCCGAAAAATCCGTCGTAGAACCCGAGGGCGAGCGCGATCAGCGCACCGAGCAACGCCTGCTGCGCGTCGGTGAACTTCGGCGCGTGGGTCTGGCCGAGATCCTTCCTCCAGATGGTGTAGGCCAGCACCACCGCGAGCATGGCCGGCAACAGGCGGCGCAGCCAGTCGCTCGACACGAGCGTGACGAGCCAGGCGCCGACAGCACCCCCGGCAAGGGCGGTGACCACCGATGGCACGAGCATCCGCCACGGCAGCACGACGTGGCGGGCATAGGAGCCCGAAGCCCACGCCGTTCCCCAGACCATCGCGGCCTTGTTGGTGCCGAAAAGCGTGGCCGGGGGAGCCGCGGGGTAGAGGGAGAGCAGGATGGGCAGCGACACCAGCCCGCCACCCCCGGCGATCGAGTTCACGAACCCAGCCGCGAGCGAGACGAGCGAAACCGCGATGACATCGAGCATGGGGCCGATTTCGGGCGGACAGCCTGCGCACGCACGATCAGAGCGGAGGGCATGGGATTCGAACCCACAACCCCTTTCGGGGCATCTGATTTCGAGTCAGACCGCTGGCCAATTCGCTTACCCTCCGAATAGCCATGTTCCAATCTAGGGACCACCCCCGCGCCGCTCAAGTTCGACCCGTTTCCGCCCGGGCGTTCCCACCCTTGAAGGGCGGGTTTCACAGGGGTAGTCTTCCGCCGCCCTCCGAAAAGTCTTCCGCAGAGCCGCATGAACGCAGCCACTTCCCGAGATTGCACCGTTGCCACACCGTTCCTCGCCGTCACGGGAGCGACGGGGCTGCTTGGCTCCTATCTCGTCCGCGACCTCCTGCTGGCGGGCAGGAACCTCGCCCTGATCGTGCGCCGCGACCGCAAGAAGTCGGCCGAGACCCGCGTGGAATCCCTCATCCACCGCTGGGAAGAGACCCTCGACGCGGAACTGCCCCGTCCGGTCGTTCTCGAGGGAGACCTGTCGCAGCCGCAGTGCGGCCTCTCGGACGAGGATCGCCACTGGATGCACTGGAACTGCTCGGAGCTGCTCAACAACGCCGCGTCGCTGAGCTTCCGAGGCGAAGACCGCTCGGGTGAGCCCTGGCTCACCAACGTGACCGGCACTTGCAACACGATCGCGCTGGCCCGCGAGGTCGGCATCGAGCACTTCCACCACGTGTCCACCGCCTACGTGTGCGGCCTGCGCACGGGCACTGCTCTCGAGGACGAGATCGACGTCGGGCAGGCGTTCGGCAACGACTACGAGACGAGCAAGTGCGAAGCGGAGAAGATGGTCCGGGCGGCCGGATTCTCGTCGGCCACCGTCTATCGCCCTTCGATCATCGTGGGCGACTCGCAGACCGGCTACACGTCGACCTATCACGGGTTCTTCGCGGGCCTGCGGCTCGGCCACACCCTGCTCACCCGGGTGGTGAAGGGATCGACGAGCGGGCCTGCGCTCCTGGGGCTGCTCGGCGTGAACCAGGCCGACCACAAGAACTTCGTGCCGGTCGACTGGGTGTCGGAGGTGATCACACACGCCATCGGCACGCCGGCCGCCCGCGGACGCACGTTCCACGTCACCCATCCGAATCCGCTCTCTATGCACACCGTCGGGCGCGTGATCCAGGAGGCCGTGGAGACCTACTCGGCCGCGGCCTCCCCCGACGACCCCGACCTGTGCGACGAGCGCTGGTTCGCGGACAACCTGCGGACGCAACTCGACGTCTACCACAGCTACTTCCGCAACGATCCCGTGTTCGACAGGCGAAACACGGAGGAGATCGCCGGGCACATCCCCTGCCCGCCGCTCGACGACGCGACGCTCCTGCGGATGTCGCAGTTCGCGATCGACTGTGATTTCGGCCGACGGCAAGGGCGGCCCACCGTGCCCTCCGCCTCGGCTCCCTGATGCCCGCCGGGCGGCCCCGAGACGCGGTGGCAGACGCATGACGTTTCCGCTCCCGCTCACGCCGTTCGAGGAATACATGCTCCGCGACGGCACTCCGTCGCACCCGATGGAGTTCTTCTTCCGGCTCTCCTTCGACGGCCCGCTCGATCGAGGCAGCCTCGCGGTGGCGGCCGCCGAGGCCTGTCGCCGCCACCCGCTGCTCGCCTGCCGCATCGCCGTGCCGCCCGGCCGCACCCCGCGGTTCGAGTGCACGGGGAAACCGGTGGGCGTGGCCGGTCTGGCCGCCGCCGCGGGCGGACTGCCCGCGATCCCCGCCCTCGCCCCCGACCGCGGACCGCTCGTCCGACTCTGCACCGTGCCGCGGTCCGACGGTGGCGACGACCTCCTCGCCCAGTTCCACCACGCCGGCTGCGACGGACTCGGCGCGCTCGCCTTTCTCGGCGACCTGTGCGCCATCCTCGACGCCACGCTCGCCTGTGGGCGGACGCGGAGCGAGGCCCCCGATCCCGGGAGCCTGCGGAGGCGGGGCAGATACGGGCTCGACTCGTGGAAACTCCTGCGAGCGCTTCCCGCGCAGTCGAGGGGGCTCGAGGGCGTGTGGAAGTTCATGCGGCATCGTCCCGTGAGGCTCGGCCCGGAACGCGCCACTGCGGGGATCGAAGGGGCGCATCGGCTGCAGTGGGCCGACCTCGCGTTCGGGGAAGACGAGGCCCGCGGCCTGCGGAATGCGGCGCTGGCCGCCGGCGTTTCGCTCAATGAACTCGCGGCGGCGGCCCTCCTCGAGGCGTTGTGCGACGCATGCCCCGGGCCCGCCTTCGGCAGGGCGCGCAGCGTCGTGCGGCTCTCCATCCCGATGAACATGCGCCGGCCCGCGGACCGGCGGCTGCCGGCGGCGAACGTCGTGAGCATGGTGTTCCTCGACCGCGGTCCCGAAGAGGTCGCCCGTGGCGGGCTCGAGCGGTCGCTGCACGAGGAGATGCACCTTATCAAGACACTCGGCCTCGGCATGACATTCCTGTTCACGCTGGCGGTCGCCCGCCACCTTCCCGGCGGGATCGGGCGGTTCGTCGCCGACCGGTCGACGGCGGCGACGGCGCTGTTCACGAACCTCGGCCGCGTGTTCTCCCGCACGGGCGTGGGGCCGAAACGCAACGGTCCGCTGCGCGTGGGCCCGCGGCGGCTCGTCGCCGTCGACACCCTCGCTCCGCTGCGGCGTGGCACGGCGCTGGCCGTGGCCGCCACCGAGTATGCCGGCACGCTGCGGTTCACGCTGCGGTCCGACCCGGCCGTGCTCGACGTCGAGGCGACGAATGCCGTCCGCGACGCCTTCGCGCGCAGGCTCGCCGGCCGGGCTGCCGCCGTGCCCGCGCCGGATACGCCCGCGGTGATGGAGGCCTGCGCATGACGACCCTCGACCTCCTCTGCATGGCGATGCTGGTCGTGATCACGGTCACGCAGGTCGTGCTGGTCGCCCGGTTCTCCCGCATCTGCGGCGCGAGCGCCGGTCGACCCGCCGTCACCGCGACCTGCCTCGCTCCCGCCCGCGTCGTCCTCTGCCTGCGCGGCTCCGATCCGTTCCTCGGCGAGACGATCCGGGCCGCCGTCGAGCAGGATCATCCCGACTACGAACTGCGCGTGATCGTCGACTCCCGCGACGATCCCGCCTGGGAGGAGGTTCGGGCGGCGCTCGCGGCAACCCGGCCGCGGTGCCGCGTGGTCGTCGAGCCGCTGGCGACCCGGCCCGCCACGTCGAGCCTCAAGTGCGCGAGCCTGCTGCAGGGGCTCCGCGACGTCGAGCGAGAGGCCGCGATGGTCGCGCTGCTCGATGCCGACGTGGTGCCTTCCGCAACGTGGCTGCGAACGCTCGGCACGGCGCTCGCCGCCGAGGGCTGCGGCGTCGCCACGGGCAATCGCTGGTATGCGCCCCCCGACGCCGGGCTCGGCTCCTGGACCCGCGCGGGATGGAACGCCGGCGCGCTCGTGCAGATGGTCTGCTTCGGCATCCCGTGGGGCGGCACGCTCGCCCTGCGCAGCGGGCTGCTCGACGCCGCGGGCCTGCGCGAGAAGTGGGCCGCGGCCCTGTGCGAGGACACGCTCATCCCGGCCGCACTCGCGGGCAGCGGGCAGCGGGTGTCGTTCGTGCCGGCACTCATCGCCGTCAATCGCGAGAGCGTCACGCTCTCATCCCTCGTGCCGTGGATCACGCGCCAACTCCTGACCGCCAGGCTCTACCATCCCGCATGGCCGGTCGTCGCCGTGTTCGGCCTCTCCGCGCCGCTCACGGTGATGGCCACCGCGGTCGCCCTCGGGCTGGCCGCGGGACGCGGCGCCGGCGCCGTCGCCTGCGGGCTGCTCGCCTGCCTCGCCGCGTTCCTCACGTCGCTGCCGACCCTCTATCTGTGGATCGAGCGGGTCGTTCTACGCACCATCGCGACCGAGGCGGGCCGCGACGTCCCCGCTTCGCCGCTGGGCTGCGTGATCCGCGGCACCTTCGCCGCCCAGACCGTCTACGGGGGGGCGATCCTGCGGGCGATGGTGCTCACGTCGACCACGTGGCGCGGCGTGACCTACGCCATCCGCGGCCCGTGGGGCGTGCGCCTGGTGGCCGAACGCGACGCCGCCTCCCCGGCTGCCTCCGCCGCAACGCTCCATTCGATCTGACCCGCCCGCGGGTCCACCTGCGCCACCCGTTCCGAAAACACCGGCGTGGCCGGCCGGCATGGGGAGCCGGGCCTCCGGATGCCGATCCTCTCCGGAGCAGCGGCCGGCTCGAGCCGGAGGAAGAGCACAGGAGCCCACCCATGGCGAAGAAGAACACGTGGCGGATCGTGACGCGCGGCGCCGACGGCGCGATCGTGATCCACGATTTCGACTCCCCCGAACCGCTGCTGCGAACGCACCTGCAGGTCGGCGTGGACGATTGCAGCACCGACCTCGACCTCCGGGGAGCGCCGGTGTTTCGCTCGCTCATCGGGCCGATGCCGGAGGGCAGCGACGTGGTCCGCTACGAGGCGCCCGAGGTGTTCGAGGAACTGACCAAGGAGTGGGCCACGCCGAAGTCGACGCGCCGCCGCTCCCGCAGCCGCACCCAGTCGCCCGACGCGGGCTGATCACCGCTCACTGCCACCAGCGGCGGACGCGGTCGACGACGCCGCTGCGCGAGGCGGGGCCGGATTCGGTCGCGGGACGCCCCGCCGGAACTGCCGCCGCCCCCGCGACCTCCGCAGGAGCGGAGCCGACGTGCCCGCGGAGAAACCGTGGCCACGGGCCGTCGAGTTCCACGAGACAGCCGCCCACGTCGCCCGCCGCGAGGCGTTGCTCAGCCATGGCCAGGAGCTTCGAGAGCCGCACCCGCTGCGCCTCGTCGAAGGCGAGGTCGAAGACCCGCACGTCGTCGATCTCGACGGCGCCCGGCCCGAGGAGGTCGAGCCGCACCCGCAGCGACTCCAGCCCGCGGGTGGGGAGGTCGTCGACCTGCAGCACGAACTGCGACCACGCTCCCGACACCGGCATCGCCCCGGGACCGCGGCCGACGGCGGCGAAGCGGTAGAACTCCCGGTCAGCCAGCACCCCCTCGATCGCGATCCGCAGCGGCGGCGCGGCGCCCCCTCCGTCGCGGATCCACATCGCGATGCTGATGCGGCCGGTCTCCGGCGCCGCGAACGGGTTGCTGCGGAGCGTCGCCAGGCCGTGCTCCGACGAGAACGCCAGGCCGCTGCCTGCCGCGGAAGGCCGGCCGGGCACGAGCCGGAGCGTGCCGCGGCCGGGCTCGACGAGCTCCCAACCGGGGATCAGGGCGGCCAGTTCGGGCAGGTCGAATCCGGGATTGTCGAGCACCGCCAGCGGCGCCGGCATTTCGAGGACGCTGCGGCGGGTCTGCAGGTCTGCCAGAGTCGCCGCGACCGCGCGGGCCACCTCCGGGGCGTAATCCACCCGCACCGCCTGCACGCGTTCGCCGCCCTCGACGAGGATGGCCCGCGTCTGCCATGGCGCCAGCGGCACCGCGACCACGCCCGCCACCCCCATCGTCAGCGACTCCTCGGCGGCGGCATCGAGCGTGGCGGTTGGCCGCCCTCCCATCGAGAGAACCGCCTCGCAGGGCGTACCCGAGGCGTTTACCACGGACACCCACGACCCGGCCTCTCCCTGCAGCTCCCGCACCACCAGCGGCGCCGGTGTGCCCGCGACGACGTCGAGCGGGGCCGCCGGGAGCGTCTCGAAAGCCCGCCGGCAGCGCTCGTCGACCTCGTCGACGCAGGCGTGGACGAGTCCGGCGTCAAACACGACCTCCGCGTCGACAGCGAGCAGCGCCTCGGCGAGCGCGCGTCGGGCCTCGGCACCGCCGGCGGGCGCGACGACGGCCGCGCGGGAGGCGAGCTTGGCCGCGAACGAGGCCTGCGCGGCGACGGCACGGAGATCGGCCTCGCGGGGCTGCTCGAGGAGGACGACGCCGGCCCGCGTCGCCTGCGCCGCACCGCGCAAAAGCGGCAGTGAGCGATTGGCGCCCTGCACGGCGTCGCGCTCGCACGCGTCTCCGACGGCGTGCACGTGGGGAGCCACGTACACGATCCGGCCGTGGGTGGTGAGCCGCGCGGGGTCGAGACCGACTTCGCGGAGCACGTCGGCGTCGGGAGAATCCGCCGCGAGGCTGGGCCGAAACCGGCCGGAGAACCCGCCGGCGACGATCGCCGCTTCGCGGCC
>RFPF01000049.1 GCA_009926295.1 Planctomycetia bacterium | reverse complement strand
GATCCAGGGCATCGGCGCGGGCTTCGTGCCCGATGTCCTCGATCGCTCACTGATCGACGAGATCCTCACGGTGAGCAACGACGAGGCGATCGCGATCGCCCGCCGGCTCGCCAAGGAGGAGGGAATCCTCTGCGGCATCAGCTGTGGCGCTGCGATGCACGCGGCGCTGCGGGTCGCGGCGAGGCCTGAATCGGCGGGCAAGACGATCGTCGTCGTGCTTCCCGACTCCGGCGAGCGGTACCTCTCCACCGGCATCTATGAATCCTGACACGAAAACACTGGAGACTCCCCGATGAGCGACAGCCTGCTGCAGCGCAGCGTGACCACGGCGGTGGCCCGCAATCTGGCCACGACGTCGAAGACCCGGCCGATGATGATGTCGATCACGCCTCGGCATCTGCTCCACCTCCTGCCCTGGGTGCAGGTGGAGGGGGGCACCTACCGCGTGAACCGCACGAAAGTGGAGCTCTCGAAGGCTGAGCGGATCGAGATCAGCGCGGCGCCGGACGGGCTTTCGTTCGCACCGGGCTCGCTCAGGAGCGTGCCCCTCTTCGCGAAGCTGCCCGACTCGGTGCTCGAGCGGATGCAGCAGCGGTTTCGCACGGAGGAGGTGCCGCTCGGCAGCGACCTGCTCATCGAGGGGCAGGATCGCAGCACGTTCTTCGTGATCGCGCAGGGGCAGGTGGAGATCCTTTCGAAGGGGGCCCACGGCCGCGACCTGCGGGCCGCCCTGCTCACGGAAGGAGAGTTCTTTGGCGAGGTCGATCTCGTCAGCGACCGGCCGAGCGACATCACCGTGCGCACGATCACGCCCTGCGTGCTGCTCACTTTTTCGCGACGCGATCTCGATGCGGTGCTCGACGAACTGCCGAACCTCCGCGACGACTTCAAGAAGGCGATCGACGAGCACCTCGAGCTGCGCAGCACCGTCAATCGCTACGGCGAGCGCAACATCGACCTCGTCAGCGGCTTCGCCGAAAATGTCGAGATCCCGGAGACGTTCGTCGACTACGCGGCCAACCCGCGCGAGTATTCGCTCTCGGCGATCCAGACCGTGGTCCGCGTCCACACGCGGGTGTCGGACCTCTACAACGGCCCCTACGACCAGCTCGAGGAGCAGATCCGGCTCACGATCGAGGGGATCAAGGAACGGCAGGAGTGGGATCTCATCAACAGCCAGCGGTTCGGCCTCCTGCATTCGGTCGACCCGGCGATGCGGATCAGCACGCGGTACGGGGCGCCCACGCCCGACGACCTCGACGAATTGCTCGCGCTGGTCTGGAAGAAGCCGGCCTTCTTCCTGGCCCATCCCAAGGCGATCGCCGCCTTCGAGCGGGAGTGCACGCGGCGGGGTGTTCCGCCCGTGACGACCATGCTCCACGGCACGCCCGTGATCATGTGGCGGGGCGTGCCGCTCGTGCCCTGCGACAAGCTCGAGGTGAAGAGTCGGTCGGGCTACAGCCAGTCGTTTGGCACCACCAGCATCCTGCTCTTGCGGGTGGGTGAGGCCGATCAGGGCGTGGTCGGCCTTCATCAGACGGGTATCCCGGGCGAGATCATGCCGAGCCTCTCGGCGCGGCTCATGGGCCTCGACAGCCTGGGCGTGGCGTCGTACCTGCTCACCAACTACTTCTCGCTCGCCGTCCTCACCGATGACGCGCTCGGCGTGCTCGAGAACGTGGAGGTGGGCTACTACCACGACTACCGTTCGGACGGCCGGACGGCCTACGTCGAGGGATCGGGGATCTGATGCACGGCGCCGACGACATCACGAGGGCGGCCCGACAACTGCTCGCCGACGCGGTCGCGGCGGGCGGTGCGGGATCGCCACGCCTCCCCGAGCCGGAGCCACTCGTGGCGGCCGTGCCGCCGGCCGTGCCGGATGTTGCGATGCCCTCGTTCTCGACGGTCGTTCCACGATCCATCGCCATGCCCACGCCCGTCCCTGGGTCAGTGCCGCTGCCAGCAGCGTCGCCGGCGACCGATCTCTCCGGCGTGCGGGCGTTTGTCAGCCGGATTCGCGAGCTCGATCATCTGCAACTCCCGCCGGTGCGGTTCGATCGGCCGCTTGCACCGTCAGTCAACGCTTCGCTGCTGGGCCTCTTGGACGTGGATGCAATCCGCCGCGACTTCCCGATCCTCCGCGAGCGGGTGCACGGCAAGCCGCTCGCGTGGTTCGACAACGCGGCCACGACGCAGAAGCCGCAGGCGGTGATCGACGCCATCTCGCACTTCTATGCCCACGACAACTCCAACATCCACCGCGGCGCCCACACGCTGGCCGCCCGGGCGACCGATGCCTACGAACACGCCCGACACACGGTGGCAACGTTCCTGGGGGCGAGCGGCCCCGATGAGATTCTCTTCGTGCGCGGCTGCACCGAGGGCGTGAACCTCGTGGCCAACGTCCTCGCGCCGGGCCTCTCCCGCGGCGACGAGATCGTGCTCACGGAACTCGAGCATCATGCCAACATCGTGCCCTGGCAGATGGTGGCGGAGCGGACCGGCGCGGTGATCCGCGTGGCGCCGATCGACGACCGCGGCGAAGTGATCCTCGAGGCCTACGAAGGGCTTCTTGGACCGCGGACGAAGGTCGTGTCGCTCTCGCACGCCTCGAACAGCCTGGGCACGATCCTTCCCGCGGAGCTTATGACTGCCATGGCGAAGGCGCGCGGCGCCCGCGTGCTCGTGGACGGCGCCCAGAGCGTGTCGCACTTTCCAGTGGACGTGCATCGCATCGGCTGTGATTTCTATGTGTTCTCCGGGCACAAGATCTTCGGGCCGACGGGCATCGGCGCCGTGTTCATGACGAAGGAGGCGCAAGGAGCGCTGCCGCCCTGGCAGGGGGGTGGCAACATGATCAAGGACGTGACCTTCGCCCACACGACCTACGCCGAGCCGCCGGCCAAGTTCGAGGCGGGCACGCCGAACATCTGGGTGCGGCGCTCGACTATGTCACGCGGCTCGGCCGCGAGCAGATCGCCGCCTACGAGCACCACCTCCTCGACTACGCCACCGGAAAACTCTCGACGATCGACGGCCTGCGGCTCATTGGCACGGCTCGTGAGAAGGTGGGCGTGCTCTCGTTCGTGATTCCTGGGCTCGACCCGATCGAGATCGGCAAGGCACTCGATCGCGAGGGGATCGCGGTCCGTGCCGGCCACCACTGCGCCCAGCCGTCGCTGCGGCACTTTGGCCTCGAGGCCACGGTGCGGCCGTCGCTGGCGTTTTACAACACCACCGCCGAGATCGACCGGCTCGCCGACGCCGTCTCCCGGCTCGCCCGCTTTCAGCGGTGAAATGGCCAGATCCGCGGGGCGAGCAACACCGTGATTGCCATCACGAGGAGATTCAGAGGTCCGCCAAACCGGACGTAGTCGCTGAATTTATAGCCGCCCGGGCCGTAGATCATGAGGTTCGTCTGGTAGCCCATCGGGGTGGCGAAGCCGCAGCTGGCCGCCACGGTGACGGCCATGACGAAGGGCATCGGGTTGAGCCCCATGTCGGCCGCCGTCTGCCAGGCGATCGGAAAGATGAGCACGGCCGCCGCGTTGTTGCTCATGAGCTCGGTGAACAGCATCGTGACGAAGTAGATCGCGGCCAGGACGACGTGCGGGTGGTCGCCGGCCGCGCCGATCGTCGCGCGGGCGATCGACTCGTCGAGCCCGGTCTTCTCCATCGCCTTCGCGAGGCCGAAACTGGCCGCGATGAGGAGCAACGATTCCCATTCGATGCTCCGCCGGGCCTCGTTCGCGGAGATGCAGCCCGTGGCCACGACGGCCGCCGCCGCGAAGAAGGCCGCCGCCGCCATCGGGACCAGTTCCAGCGTGGCGGCGAGCACCATCGCGGCGAGCACGGTGCAGGCGATCCAGGCCTGATCGTGCCGCGGAGGCGTCGAGCCGCTCACCTCGCTCACGAGATAGAAATCGCGGTTCGACCGCTGCCGCTCGAGGAAGCTCGGGCTGGCCTCGACGAGCAGCGTGTCGCCCGGCTCGAGCACGATGTCGCCGAGCTTCATCTCGAGCCGCTCGCCGTTGCGGGCCACCGCGATCACGACGGCGTCGTAGGTCGACCGGAACCGTCCGGCCCGGATCGTGCTCCCGACGAGCGGGCAGGAATTCGAGACGACCGCCTCCACGAGCACCCGCTCCGACCGCGGGCCGTCGAGCTGGAAGACCTGGTCGGTCGCCGGCCGCAGGCCGCGGATCTTCTGGAGCTCCACGACCGAGTCGACCACGCCGACGAACACGAGCCGGTCGCCCGCCTCGAGCCGCTCGGTGGGTGCGACGGCCGCCATCACGTGGCCACCGCGGTCGATCTCCATGAGAAACAGTCCCTCGAGGCCGCGCAGCCCCGCCTCCTCGATCGAGCGGCCCACGAGCGGGCTGCCGGGCTCCACGAGCATCTCGAGCGAGTAGCTCCGCGGATCGTCGCTCTGGCTCATCGCCGGCCGGCGGTCCTTGAGCAGCCAGCGGCTCTTGCTGGCCGCGAGCAGGTAGACGAGGCCGCAGGCCAGCAGGGGGACGCCGAGCCAGGTGATGTCGAACATGCCGAGCGGACGCCCCGTCTTCGCCGCGACGAGGCCGCTCACGACGACGTTGGTGCTCGTGCCGATGAGGGTGCACAGGCCGCCGAGGATCACCGCAGCGTTCATCGGCATGAGGAGTTTCGAGACGCTCAGGCGGTGCTTCTTCGCCCAGTCGCGGATCGCCGGCACCATCAGGGCCACGACCGGCGTGTTGTTCATGAAGGCCGAGACCGCCGCCGGCGCCACCATCGTGCGGAGTTGTGCCGATGCCAGCGACGCGGGCCTGCCCAGGGCCCGGTCGACCACGGTCGCGAGGGCACCGGTGCGCTCCACCGCCGCCGCCACCACGAACAATGCCGCGACCGTGAGCATGCCCTCGTTGCTCATCCCCTTGAACGCCTCGTCGGGAGTGATGACGCCGGCCGCGAGCAGCAGCACCACGCCGCCCACCATCGCCATGTCGGGAGCTCGTTGGCTGAACAGCAGGACGGCCAGCGTCCATAACGCCACGCCGGCCGTGAGCACGGCCTGCCAGTCGCGGAGCAGCAGCTCGGGGAAGGAAGGCATCGGTGCGGGCGGGATCTCGGGCGTGTGGAAGGCAGCACCGTTTTCCCGCCCTCGACCGCAATTCGCAAGGCCAAACCTGGGCGGGGTGTCTATTCCGCGTCGCGTTCGACGTGGTAGCCTCTGGCCGTCCGCATTCCCTCGGGAGAGACCGCCGCATGATCGATCAGTTGCTGCATGGCAACGTCGCGTTCGTCGCCGGCGAATTCAAGCCGAACGAGGAGTACTACCAGGCGATCGCCACCCAGCAGCGGCCCAAGGTGCTGTGGATCGGCTGCTCCGATTCGCGCGTCAGCGAGCACCAGATGACCGGCTCGAAGCCCGGCACGATGTTCGTCCACCGCAACGTCGCCAACATCGTCGCGTTCAACGACGTCAACATCTCGGCGATCCTGGAATACGGCGTGGTGCACCTCGAGATCGAGGACATCATCGTGTGCGGCCACACCCGCTGCGGCGGCATCGCGGCCATCGAGGACGGCGTGCATGAAAACTACATCGCCGACTGGCTGTGCATCGCCACGGGTGCCAAGGAGGCCGCCGACCGGATCGCGAAGGAACGCGGCCTCTCGCGGGAGGAGAAGCTGGCCGTGCTCACGGAGGAGAACGTGAAGCTCCAGATCAAGCACCTCAAGAACCTCGCGCTCATCAAGAACATGCACGCCAAGGGATCGCGTCCCCGAATCCATGGCTGGCTCTATCGCGTGGAGACCGGCACGATCGACGTGCTCGTGGACGGGCGGTCCGGAAAGGCATCGCCCGGCCTGACCGCCCTGGCCTAGGACCTCCGGCATGACGCATTCCGCTCCGGAGAGCGATCGCGAGCGGTTCGGCGGCTACTACGCCGCGCCGAAGGCCCCGTGGGACATCGGCCGGCCGCAGCGGGCGTTCGTGGAGGCGGGCGATGCCATCCACGGCCGCGTGCTCGACAGCGGCTGCGGCACGGGCGACCTCGCGCTCTGGCTTGCCGACCGCGGCTGCACGGTGACGGGCGTCGATTTCCTGGCGGCACCGCTGGCTGCCGCCCGCCGCAAGGCGGCCGAGCGGGGGCTCGCGGTGAACTTCCTCGAGATGGATGCCCTGGCGATCGGGGAAATCCCGGAGCGGTTCGACGCGGTGACGGACTGCGGGCTGTTCCACGTCTTCGACGACTCCGGCCGGGCGGCCTACGTGGCGGCGCTCGCGAAGCTGCTCGCGCCCGGGGCCCGGGTGTTTCTGCTCTGCTTCTCGACCGCTGAACCGGGAACCCACGGACCCCGGCGGGTGGGCGAGGAGGAACTGCGGTCGGCGTTCGCCTCGGGCTGGGTCGTGGAGTCGCTCGAGCCGGCGCGGTTCGAGGTGGTGTCGGGCATTCCGGGGGCCGAATTCACCCCCGGGGGGGCCCGGGCTTGGTTCGCCACGATCCGCCGGTCCTGAGGGCCCGGCAAGGCGATAGTTCACGGCTTTGCAAGCCGGCTGCCGGCCAGCCCATCGAACGGCTGGACGAACCACAACGTAGACTTTCCATAAGGAACACGGCTTCGAGTCAAACCCCTTTCAGTAAGGAGCCTCATCATGACACGCTCGATCATGCTCACGCTGGCGATGGTGCTGTTCGCGGCCGGTACGGCCACGGCCCAGCAGGTCGCCGTGCCCCAGCCGCAGGCGGTGCGGGTGGCTCAACCGACGCGTTCGTACCGCAGCTATTCCGTCACCCCGTCGCCGGCCTCCGCGGCAACCATGGGCGACGTGCGGCCGGCGGGCCGGCATGCAGGAGAGGCGAGTTGGCGGCACGCCACCGCCAAGGCCGCCGGCCACTACAACGGCGGCCGCTGATCCGGCCGAGGAGTCTGCGACGTTGAGCGGCCCGGCGCGACGAATCGCGCCGGGCCCTCGGCGTTCACTCAACCCGAGCCGCCAACGGTATGGTGCGCGGCCGGCTCATTTATCGTGAGATGCTGAAACTCAGGGATTGGATGGGGGGCACCTCCTTCCAAGCGGAGTCGAACACTGCTTCCATGTCGAGGTCGTAATGACGCTCGAATGCGGAGCCCGCGTCGCCCTTCTGCAGGTCGGCGACGAAGCGGATGAACGTGGCGGCATCGCGTCGGGCGATCAGCCACCGCACGAGTGCCGCGCTCTGCCCATAGAACACCCGCTGCCGGCGGACATCGTCAGGGTACAGGTCGAGCGTGAGGAGGTCGGAAGCCGTGAAGGCGAGACCACGTTCGCGCGCGGTGCGGAAATCTGCCTCGTGGCCGGCCTGCTTGCCGGCGGCGTCGAAGAGGATCGCAAGCCCCTCGTCCGCCCAGCGGGGCGGCGCGGCCGCCGTGAAGTGGTCCGCCAGCACCACGTGCACGAGCTCGTGGGCCAGTGCGTCGGGGATGGTTTCCGAGCCGTCTCCCATCACGTCGATCCGTCGGCTCACGACCCGTTCACCACTGAATTCGAGCGAGGTGGCTCCGCGGGAAGCCGCCGGCGGTCCGCCGACGGCTGCGGCGAATGCCGCCGCGGTCGCGTGCACGTGAATCGCGCACCGCTCGGCCCACGGCCGCGGCTGTGATTCGCCGAGAAGCTGGGAGTAGGCGGCGAGCCGTACCTCCTCCGCGTGCGCGGCGATGACCGTCGCCCGGGCCGGGTCGGCCCCGAACACCGCCACGCTGCCCGCCGGCGTCGTGCTGCCGTCGGCGTGCGCCGCCGTGGCGGCGACAGCCAGCCACAACGCGGTCGAGGGGACGAAGCGAGCACGGCAAAACGACATCTGCCAGGTCTCCGGGGCACCGTGTGCCCGAGTCAGTGACGATGCACGCGCCGTGCCACACACGGCAGGAAACCGGGCGGCTTTCGGCGATCCCATGATTTCGGCGGCATGGCATCGCAACGATCGCCCGGGCCGGGCCGCGCACCCATGCCGACTGCCCAGAAACGGGGCAGCCCGTGCGCGGGCCCACGGCAGGCCGGCGCTACACTGGCGGCATGAGACTGTTCCCCTGCGATCGATATCCTCTCCCGCTTCCCGAGGGCCATCGGTTTCCGATCGACAAGTACGCTCTCCTGCGCCGGCGGCTGCAGGCTCACGCGGCCGCGGGAGCGCCGTTGGAGTTCATCGAGCCGCACGCCGCCACCGACGACGAACTCGTGCGCGTGCACGACCGGGCGTACGTCGGCCGCGTCCTCGCGGGGACGCTCGCGCCGGCGGAGGTGCGGCGGATCGGCTTTCCCTGGAGCCGGGCGCTCGTCGAGCGCTCGCTCCGCAGCACCGGGGCGGCCGTCGATGCCGCCGCCGCGGCCCTCGAGGACGGCGTCGCCGCGAGCCTGGCCGGGGGCACGCACCATGCCGGCTCCGACTGGGGCGAGGGCTATTGCGTGTTCAACGACACCGCCGTCGCCGCCCGGGAACTCCAGGCACGGGGCGAGGTGGACCGCGTGCTGATCCTTGATTGCGACGTCCACCAGGGAAACGGCACGGCGGAAATCTTTGCGGGCGACCCGACCGTGTTCACCATGTCGATCCACGGAGCCCGCAACTTCCCGGTGCGAAAGCATCCCAGCACTCTCGACGTCGCGCTCGACGACGGCACGGGTGACGAGGAGTATCTGCGGCTCCTCGAGCCCGCCGTCGCGGAATCGCTCGAGCGGGCGCGGGCCGGGCTCGTGCTGTACATCGCCGGGGCCGACCCGTTTGAGGGCGACCGACTCGGCCGCCTCGCGCTCACGAAAGCGGGCCTCGCAGCCCGCGACCGGCTCGTGCTCGCCGCGGTGCGGGCCAGCGGGGCGGCGCTCGCGATCGTGTGCGGCGGAGGCTACTGCCCCGACCTCGAGTCGATCGTCGACATCCACGCCGCCACGATGCTGCTTGCCGCCGACCTCGAAGGAAACGGCCGCGGCAGGTGATCGAGGGGGAAGGAAGACGGCTCAGATCGTATCTCCGGCGGAGTCCCTGCCCGCGGCGATCGCCGGAAACATCGGCAGCATCACCTCGACCCGGGTTCCTCGGCCGGGAGTGCTCACGATCACTGCTTCCCGGCCGAAGAGCCGGGCCCGCTGACGGATGCCCTCGAGGCCGAAACGACCCGCTGGCACGGCACCGACGTCGAATCCTGCCCCGTCGTCACTGACGACCACGCGGACGTCGTCGGCGCCACAGGCTTCGAGCACGACGCGCACACTCGTCGCCCCGGCGTGCTTGCGGACGTTGGAGAGCGATTCCTGCACGATCCTGAAGATGGTCGTCTCGACCTCGGGAGCCATCCGGCGCGGCGGGAGGGGATGCACGTACTCTACCGTGGGCACGATCTCGCGCATCTGCTCGACGAGCCACTCGACCGCCTCCTCGATGCCGAGTTCGTCGAGCATCGGCGGCCGCAGGCCGTCGATCAGCCGGCGTGCTTCCGAAGCCGCGGCCCGCATGAGCCGCAGGCTCTCGGCGCAGGAGCGGACGACGTCGTCGAGCCGCGGGTCCTGCCGTGACTGCACGCCGTGGAGGCAGGCCTCGAGGTGCATGATGGCCCCGGCCTGGTACTGCGCCAGGCCGTCGTGGATGTCGTAGGACACGAGCTGCCGCTCCCGCTCCTGAGTGCGGAGCATCTGCTGGAGCACCTCGCGTTCCGTCCGCAGGGTGCGCTCGGTGTCGTGCAGAAGCTTCGCGTCCATGGCGGTGACCACCAGGGCCACGACCGCGCCGTCGTCGATCACGGCCGCGACGCGGGCGGCGTAGGTGGCCTTGTGGCCCGCCGGGTTCACCCCGACGACCTCGTACGACGCGGCCCGGCCGGTTGCGAGCACTTCCAGCAGCGTGCGGCGCACCGTCTCGTGCATGTCCGGCGCGACGAAGTCGGTCATCGGCCGCCCGAGGTGTTCCGCCGCGGCCATGAAGCCCACGTCGGAGCGGTTGAGAAACCGCAGGCGCAGGTCGCGGTCGAGCACGACCACGAAGCAGTCGATGGCGGCGGCGAGCGCCCGCCAGAGCAGCCGTTCATCGGGCAAAAGCGGTGATTCCGCCATCGGTTCATCCTCCCGCGGACCAAGGTTGTCCCTCGGCCGTGGTTGGATCGTCGCGCGTTCCGGGTTGTGATCCGCGAGCACGAAGGCGAGGTGACGATGCGCGAGCCGGGAAAAAACCGACTGCACGGCTACGAGGTGGGTTGGTTTACGCTCCTGCTGCAGATGGGGGTGGCGACCGGGGAGGATCTGCGGGCGGCACAGGCCCGGGTGACTCGGGCCGTCATCGACCGGATGGCGGCCCAACGTCGACGGCGGCGACCGCGCCGCGGCCGACGCGAGGATTGACCCTCGACGAGTACTCCCGACAGGGATCGAACCTGTAACCTTCAGCTCCGGAGGCTGACGCTCTATCCAATTGAGCTACGGGAGCAGTCCGCCGGAGTCTACCAGCCGGTGGCGTGCGGAAAAAGGATCGCCGCGGCCTGTGGGCCGAACGCAGCGGTGTCAGGCGGAACGACGCAGGGGGACGGCCTCGTCCCGTCGTCTGGGCCGCGAAAGCGCACCGTGCGGGCCGTCGATGCGAATGGTGCGAGCGTCATCCGTCGCGGTGTCGTCGTCGGTCCGCATCAGCCTCCGGAGCTGGCGGTAGCGGGGCAGGTAGGCGCCGAACTGCATCAGGGCGACAAGTCTCCCCGCGAGCGCCGGCAGCGTGCCGAGCGGTGCCCGCGCCGCGGCATGCCGCGCCACCTCGATCACGTGGG
The DNA here is from genome assembly GCA_009926295.1 of Planctomycetia bacterium. GTDB lineage: Bacteria > Planctomycetota > Planctomycetia > Pirellulales > UBA1268 > RGVT01. The sequence goes on along the minus strand of RFPF01000049.1, from coordinate 4,595 downwards.
CCACCAACGCCCACGGGAGAAACACTCCGGCAAGTGATCGCCAAAAGAGACGTTCGGCGTGGAGTCCGGAGAGGAACGCGGCGGAACGTCGCCGGGCGGGGCCCGCCACGACGCGGGACGATTCGTCGAGCACCACGCCGCGTCCGCTCCGCGCGAGGGCGATGGCCATGTCGGCGTCGGCGCAGTTGTCGCCGCAGGCGGTCGCGAATCCGGGGCCGGCGTGGCGGAGAAATTCGGTCCGCCAGAAACCCGCTTCCAGCAGCGGGCCGTGCGGCCGCATGGCCCCGCGGCCCGGGAGCACTTCGACCCGCCGCCCGCCGCGTCCGCAGCGGATCCCGGCAGCCACCACGCGCGCGTGATCGTCCGCCGCAACCGTCAGGGGCACCACCGCCGCGGTCGCTTCATCGGCGAACCGCGCGAGCGGCCCCGCGGTCCAGCCCTCGGTGGCCCGCCATCCGGCGGCGAGGACGTGGGTCACCTCGGCGCGACTTGCCGCCACGCCGACGTTCACGCACGCCACCAGGCTCGATCCCGGCGGAGCCTGCACGAACGTGACCTCCTCGCGGATGTTCCACGGGTCGGGATAGTCGCAGCCCAGGGCCACGATCACCTCGCTCTCCTCGGGCCGCTTTTCGAGCACGCTCACGAGGGTTTCTTCGAGCGCCGTCACGTCGGTCGGCGCCGCGATCACGATCGACAACTTCGGCTGGCTCGCACGATGCGGCATCATCCCAGCCCCTGCAGGCTCACGACGAACAACTCGAACCGATGTCCGGGGCCGGTCATGGCCGACCCGTCGGCCCCGCTTCAGGCCGCGGCCCGCTGCGGCTGCAGTTCCGTGAACAGATTCACGGTGTGCAGCATCTCGCCGTCCGCGTCGTAGAATTGCAGGACGCCCACGTCGATGAGCCACATCGCGAACATCTCCGCGACCCGATAGCACCGTGCCACGCACCGGCCGCGATCGATCCGGATGTTTTCCTCGACGTCGGCGACGTCGAGGGCCTCCGCTCCGAACTCGAGGAAATATCGCGTGACGATGTGCCGCACGTCGGCGGCGTGCATGTTCAGGCGCATGAGGGGCAACCTCCTGTTGCGAGCGAATCGAACGACTTCCTGTCGATCTCGTGCGGAACGATACCCGGCCGCGTGCGGCGACGGTAGGCGACTTTCGCCGGTTCCCGGCCCCGGTTCGGCCGCCTCGTTTCCACCCGTCGAGGAGTATCGGCAAGGCCGGCGTCCCGCGGTGACCCCGAGGTCGCGAGTCTCTCCGATCGTCAGGGACGCGTGGGTCTCGCCACCTTGCCCCGTCGTGCCAGGCCCTACAGGCGGCGCGTCCAGTCGGGGTTCGCGTAGCGTTCGGTCACGAGCCGGGCGACCCGATCCCTCGGCCAATCGCTGCGACAGCACGCTGGCGCGAAGGCTTCCCGCACGGCGGCCGACAACGCGTCGTGTCCGAGACGCAGGTTCGCCAGAAACGTGCCGTGGGTCCGCCCGGCCCGGTAGTCGGGCTCGCGTGGCGGGTGCAGCAGGATCCGCTCGATGAGGCCGATGTCGAAGTCGTCGAGCAGGGTGCCGTGGTAGAGCACGCCGTGGCGGCGAACACGCAGCGCGTTGCCCGATACCTTGAGGTCGGACTCCGGCCCGGGGATCACCAGATCGCTCGTGCCGCGTCGTGTCACGGGCCCACGGCCCGCCGTCGCCCGCGTCAGCGCCGCGCACAGGGGATCGAGCATCCGGGAGTGGATGCGGTCCAGCGGCGGTGTGCCGGCGGGGTGCGGTTCGACGACGGACCACGTCAGGCATCCGGGCCCGAGCACCACGGTCAGCCCCCCGCTCGGTCGGCGCACGACGCGAACCCCGGCCCTGCTGCAGGCTTCGAGATCGACCTCCTCCTCGATGCGGCTCGACGATCCCACGACCACCACCGTCTCTCGCGCCATCCAGGTCCGCACCACCGTCTCGGAGGCGATCCCCTCGTGCGCCTCCTCGAGCAGGGCCTCATCGAGCGCCAACTGACCCTCGACCGTGTCGGGCTCGGCGTCGAGCCAGACGATGTCGCCGGATCCGTGACGTTGACGCATCAGCACACTCCCCTAGACTTCTCCCGACGTTCTTCACACCCGGGACCGAGTCATGGCAGATACCCAGCGGCCGATCTCGGCCGACGACGCGTTGCCGCCCGTCGAACCGCCCAGCGCCGCTTTCCTGGTCCAGTTGTTCCTGGTGCCCGGACTCATCGTGGCCATCATCGTCTGTGTGTGGCTGGCGTTCCACTGGCTCGCCCACCTCGGCAACGATCCGCAGGCGTACGTGCGGACGCTGCAGCGGGACAACGAGGGCCGCTGGCAGGCGGCGCTCAATCTGGCCAACGACCTGCGCGGGCCGGGAGCCGCGGGGCTCAAGCAGGACGCGGCGCTCGCCCGGGAACTTGGGCGGATCCTCGGCGAGGAGGCGGCGAGCGGGCGATCGGGGGAGCAGACGGAAACCCTGAGGCTGTATCTCTGCCGGGCCCTCGGCGAATTCGCCGTGCCCGAGGCCGCGCCGCCGCTCGTGGAGCGTGCCGCCGCGGCATCCGATCCGCAGACGGCGCGGGCGGCGGTCGAGGCGCTCTCGGTGCTGCAGACGAATCTCGCAGCCGCCGGGCGTTCGCTCGCCGATCCCGAGGCGGCCGTCAACGCGGTCCTCGCGTGTTCGCGGAGCGACGACGTGCCGCTCAAGTCGGCGGCCGCATTCACGCTCGGCGTGCTCGGCGGCGAGGCGGCCCGCGACCGGCTGCGGGCGCTCGCGGGCGACACGGCCGATGACGTCCGCTTCAACGCCGCGTTGGGTCTCGCCCGCCAGGGAAGCCCCGATGCCTACGAGGGTCTCGGCGAGATGCTCGGTCTTGCCGACGTCGCCGCCGCTCCCGGCGACGCCGCGGCGGCCCAGTCGCGGCGGTACAAGCGGGCACTCGTGGTCGTGAACGCCCTGCGTGGCGTGGCGATGGTCGTCGATGCCACGCGCGAGCCTCCCCCGGCGGCGATCGTCGACCGCGTGCGTGCGGTCGAGGCCGATCCGGTGGGGGACGTGCGGGCCGGAGCACGCGCCCTGCTCGAGAAGATCGGCCGGCTCGCGTCTCCCGCGGCGGCCTGAGCGGTGGGGCCGGCCGTCGCGGTCAGGCGTTGAGGTATTCGTCGAGCAGGTCGCGAAGCAGGTCGGTGTCGGGCTCGATGCCCGTCCACGTGTGAAAGTCGATCGCCGTCTTGGCGCAGTGGATCTCCAGGCCGTCGATGGCACAGGCTCCCTGGGCATGGGCGGCCGCCACCACCGGTGAGGGCTGCGGCACGAGCGCGAAATCGGCCACCACGTGGTCGCGCCGCAGGCCCGAGAGCACGACGTCGGACTGCACGGGAAGGGTCGAAACGACGACGCCCACGTGTTCGGGCACCACGACCTCCCGCTGCCAGGGGAGCTGCGCGGCCCGCGCCGCGTCGATGCCGGCGAGGGCATCGACGAGCGCCGCGCCGCGGTCGCCTCCCCGGCTGCAGACGAGGATCTCGGCAGCCCCGGCCAGCGACAGTTCGAGGGCGGCGGCACGTGCCGCCGCGCCGGCCCCGAGGATCAGGACGTTGGCCCCCGCGGCATCGACGTGCGCGCGCAGTGATTCCAGCAGGCCCCGGCCGTCGGTCATATGGCCCACGAGCCCCGTGGACTGGCGATCCACCAGGCTCACGGCACGAGCGAACGACGCGGTGGGCGAGAGCGTTTCGAGGTGCTCGGCGGCGAGCGTGCGCAGCGGTCCGGAGAGGAGGCAGCCCCGGAAGCCCATCGCCGCGATGCCCGCCAGCGCGGCGCCGATGCGGTCGGCGGCGACGTCGAGCGTGAGGAACCTCCAGTCGAGGCCCGCTCCGGCGAGGGCCCGCTCGTGCAGGTATTGCGCCGGATTCCCCGCGGCGGGGCATCCCAAGAGGGCGATGATCTCCTGGAGTGCCGGGCTCGTCATCGGCGGAGGTCCGCGTCGGTGTCAGACGGTGACGCTCGTCGCCGCGACGAATCGCGGATCGGTGCGGATCGGATCGAAGTCGGGCTCGACCTCCGTGAGGTCGCGGAACCGGCCGTCGATCGCGATCGCCCGCGTGAGGTGCTCGATCGCCGCCTGCACGCTGCCATCGAGCGACAGATAGCAGGCCAGATTGTAATGGAGAATCGGCTGGAGCGGCGTGGCCACGAGCCCCTGCTCGAGGACCGCGATCGCCTCCGCGAGCCGCCCGAGCCGCTTGAGGCACCAGCCCAGGCCGAGCCACGCCTCGAGGCGTTCCGGATCTCCCTGCGTCACGGCCCGCAGGGGCTCGAGGGCCTCCTGCCAGCGTCCGGCGGCCCGCAGAGCCTCGCCCTCGAGCAATTTCGTGGCTGGGAGCGACCGCGTCGGCTCCGGGAGTTCGCCCAGCAGTCCCAGGGCCCGATCGAGCACCCGCCGGGCCGAAGCGGGTAGGGGCTTGTCGGTTTCGACGAGCAGTTCGCCCAGCTCGATGTAGCCCGCCGCCTGCCGAATCAGGGCCTGACGACGAATCCGGGGCATGGCGGACACGCGAAACTCCTTTTCAACCAGTGTA
>RFPF01000472.1 GCA_009926295.1 Planctomycetia bacterium | reverse complement strand
GCCGCGTCCGCCCCCGTGAGGCCGTAGGTCACGCTGCCGGTGACCACGTCCGTGTCTGTGCTCGTGACCGTGTAGACCGTCTGGCCGGCACCGGAGTTCTCGTTGATCGAGCCCGCCGACGTGCCCGACGTGATCGTCGGAGCCACTTCGTCGAGGTTGTTGATCAGGAGCGAGACGGCCTGCTCCGAGTGGTTGCCCGCCGCATCGGTGGCGACCACCTTGAAGGAGTAGGAATTCTTGGTCTCGTAGTCCGGGTTGCCGGTCAGCTTCACGGCACCGGTCGAGGCGTTGATCGAGAACAGGGCTGCGTCGGCGCCCGAGAGGCTGTAGGTCACGCCGCCCGAAATGTCTTCCGAATCGTCGCTCGTCGCCGTGTACACCACCTGGCCGGCGCCGGAGTTTTCGTCGATCGCATCGGCCGTCCCGCCGCTCGTGATCGTCGGGGCCACTTCGTCGAGGTTCACCACCACGAGCGTCACGTCCTGGGAGCTCGAGTGGCCGGCCTTGTCTGTCGCGACGACGGTGAAGGAGTAGCTCGACTGCGTCTCGTAGTCGGGGTTCCCCGTGAGCTTCACAGCGCCCGTCGTGGCATTGATCGAGAACAGGGCCGCGTCGGCACCATCGAGCGAGTAGGTCACGCCGCCCGAGATGTCGGCCGTGTCGTCGCTCGTCGCGGTGTAGACCGTCTGGCCGGCGCCCGAGTTCTCATTGATCGAGCCGGCCGAGTCGCCGGAGGTGATCGTCGGGGCGACCTCGTCGAGGTTCACGATCGTGAGCGTGACCGCCTTCGACGTGGCGTTGCCCGCGGCATCGGTCGCCACCACGGTGAAGTGGTAGGACGACTGCGACTCGTAATCCGGGTCGATCGTGAACGTCACGATGCCCGTCGCCTCGTCGATCGAGAAGACGGCCGCGTCCGCCCCCGTGAGGCCGTAGGTCACGCTGCCGGTGACCACGTCCGTGTCTGTGCTCGTGACCGTGTAGACCGTCTGGCCGGCACCGGAGTTC
>RFPF01000471.1 GCA_009926295.1 Planctomycetia bacterium | reverse complement strand
GCTTGCCGATACCGGCTGGGAGCTCGTCACCGCCCGCGGGCCGCTCTCGGAGGCGGATACGCTCGCGCTCGTGGGCGATGTCGACGGGTATATCTGCGGTGACGACGCGATCACGAGGGCAGTGCTGGAAAAGGCCAGGCCGCGGCTCAAGGTGCTCTCGAAGTACGGCATCGGCGTGGACAAGATCGACGTCAAGGCGTGCACTGAGTTCGGCATTCCGCTCCTGTTCACGCCGGGCGTGAACCATACGACCGTCGCCGAGCACACGTTTCTGCTGCTCTTAGCGCTCGAAAAGAACCTCCTGTTCCACACGGATTCCACGCGGTCGGGCGGATGGAAGCGGCAGACGGGCCACGAACTGCTCGACAAGACGATCGGCGTCGTCGGGATGGGGCGGATCGGCAAGGAGGTGGCCATTCGGGCCAAGGCATTCGGCATGAAGCCGATCGGCTACGACGTGCATTGGGACGAGGCGTTCGCCACGGAGCACGGCGTCCCCCGGGCCACCTCGATCGACGACGTCTTCCGGCAGGCCGACTATCTTTCGCTGCACACGAATCTCACACCCGAAACCCGCGACCTCGTGCGGGCCGAGTCGATCGCGAAGATGAAGCCCGGCGTGATCATCCTGAACTGCGCCCGCGGTGAGATCGTCAATACGGCCGACATCGCCGCGGCCCTGCAGAGCGGCCGCGTGCGGGGCTACGGCACCGACGTGCTCGACGAGGAGCCGCCCCCGGCCGACCACCCGCTCACGAGGCTTCCCAACTGCGTCGTGACGCCCCACATCGGCTCGCGCACCCACGAGAGCGTGCAGCGGCAGGCTCTTGCCGCGGTCACGAACCTGATCAACGCCATGCGGGGCGACAAGCCGCTCGCGCAGGTCAACCCCGAGGTCCCGGTCACGAAGGTCGTCTGAAATCATGGCGGAAACATTCCACGTCGTGCCCGTCGCCACCCACGAGGCGATCGTGCGCGGGGCCTACCTGAAGCGGGGCTTCGATGCCGCGGAGGCGGAGC
>RFPF01000048.1 GCA_009926295.1 Planctomycetia bacterium | reverse complement strand
CGACGCCGCGCGGCGTCGAGGACGACCGTGGCACCTGGCGGTATGGCCATGGCAACCCGCAGGCAGCCGACGGCCCGGAACGCTTCCAATCGCTCGGCCACTTCACCGGCAAGGCATACCAGGCGGGGCCGCAGTTTCCCGATCCGAAATACGGGCATGTGCTGCTGACGACGACCGGCGGCCATCCGGGGCTGCCGGGCGATGCGGCGATCCGGCGCTGGGTGTCGCCGGTTGACGGCGTGGTGACGATCTCGGGGCGGCTCGAGCACCTCTCCGACAAGGGAGACGGTGTGCGGGGCCTCGTCGTCCGTGGCGACGGCACGATGCTCGGCGAGTGGACGGCCTTCAACGACCGCGTGGACACGGCGGTCGCCGAGGTGCCGGTGCGGAAGGGGGATGTGCTCGACTTCGCCGTGGAGAGTCGGGAAACGAACATGGCCGACAGCTTTTCCTGGACACCGACGGTGGCCCTCGCCGTCGCCCAGCCTGGCAGGGCCGCCTCGTGGAGCGCGCAGGCCGACTTCGCCGGCCCGCCGCCTCCCTTGCTCTCGCCGTGGGAACAGTGTGCCCAGGCGCTCCTGCTCACGAACGAATTCTGGTTCATCGACTGACCGGAGGCCTCGCCATGGCCCAGGCTCCATTCTCGCGCCGCCAACTCCTCGCCCGCTCCGGGATGGGGATCGGCGGCGTGGCGCTTGCCGGCATGCTCTGCGACCCCGCCCGCGGTGACACCGGTGCGCAGGCCGGCGGGGCGATGTCGTCGCTGGCGCCCAAAGCCCCGCACTTCAAGCCGCGGGCCACGCGGATCATCCATCTGTTCATGAACGGCGGTCCGTCGCAGATCGACCTCTTCGATCCCAAGCCCGTGCTCGAAACATACGCCGGCAAGGTCCTCAAGGACGAGTTCAAGAGCGACCAGCGGATCGGCGGCGTGGGGCTGCCGTCGCCCTTCAAGTTCGCAAAGCACGGCCAGGCGGGCATCGAGATCAGCGAACTCCTGCCGAACATCGCCCGGCATGCCGACAAACTGTGCGTGATCCGCTCGATGCAGACCCCGGTGCCGAACCACGAGCCGGGCCTCCTGATGATGAACTGCGGCGACATCAGCCGCGTGGTGCCAAGCGCGGGAGCCTGGACGCTCTACGGCCTGGGCACGGAAAACCAGAGCCTGCCGGGGTTCGTGGTGATGTGCCCTTCCGGACTGCCGACCGCGCAGGGGAGCAACTGGCGGAGTGCCTTCCTCCCCGGCATCTACCAAGGCACGCTCATCGACACGCAGGAGTCGAGCCCCGACCGGCTCGTGGCCAACATCGCGAACGACCGAATCCTGCCCGCGCAGCAGCGGCGGCAGCTCGACTACATCCAGCAGCTCAACGAGCTCCACCGCCAGGCCCGGCCCGACGACGTCCAGCTCGAGGCTCGGATCCAGTCGCTCGAGCTCGCGTTCCGAATGCAGCGCGAGGCGGGCGAGGCGTTCGACATCTCGCGGGAGCCCGAAAGCGTGCGCGAGCGCTACGGCGATCACGTGCAAGGCCGGCAGCTGCTCATCGCCCGGCGGCTCGCCGAGCGGGGCGTGCGCTACGTGCAGGTGTATCACGGGGCGGGACAGCCCTGGGACAGCCACCAAAACGTCCACGACGCCCATAAGAAGCTCTGCCGCGAAAGCGACGCCCCGATCGCCGCGCTGCTCGAGGACCTCGCCGACCGCGACATGCTCGACGACACGCTCGTGATCTGGGGGGGCGAGATGGGCCGCACGCCCACGGTGCAACTGCCGCTCGGCAAATCGCCCGGCCGCGACCACCATCACGACGGCTTCACCGTGTGGCTCGCGGGCGGCGGCGTGAAAGCGGGGCACGTCCACGGCACGACCGACGAACTCGGCCTGTCGGTGGTGGAAAATCCCGTCACGGTGCACGACCTGCACGCCACGATCCTGCACCTCCTCGGCTTCGACCACGAGCGGCTCACCTTCCGCCATGCCGGCCGCGACTTCCGGCTCACCGACGTGCACGGCCGAGTGGTGGACGAGATCCTCGCGTAGGAAAGCGGCCGGGCGAGCCTCCCATGCTCGTTGAAATCAATTCATTCAGCCGTACGACGCGGCACGATGCGCGGCCGCTCAGCGCGAGAGCCGGATGTCGAACGTCTGCTCGCCGGGCTTGATCGTGCATTCGATCCCCGACGTTTTCGGCGAGCCGTACCGCTTGGGAATCGGCACGTAGGGCCCCGTGTCCTCCCAGCCGATCGAGTTGTCGATGCCCGTCTGCGGATCGACGCCCGATTCCGGCCTCGGCTGCGGCTGGAAGGTTTCAACCGACACCCTCGCCCGACCTATCGACGGGTCAGGAATTTCGTACGCGCCGTCGGCGCTGATGGGGCTGCTGATCGCCGGTCGCTACCCGCCGTCGCAGAGGAACGTCACACGCCCCGCCGGCAGCGATTTGTCGTCGAACGTCACCGTACCCGTGACGCGGACGTGCTCGGTGCATCCGACAGCGCACACCGCGAGGAGACAGATGGACATCAACTCGGGTGGAGACGGCTGAAAACCCATCAGAAGTCGCCCGATACTACGCCCTGATTCGGTGGTGCAGCGACCACCACGTGTCACCATCAATGCCCGCAGCGATCGCGCGAACGCTCCCGTCGGCCAAGCCTGCCGTCATCGTATCTAAATGGATGGCCTGCCGGCGACTTGAAAGTTGATGGCATAGTTCGTGTAGATCCAGTTGCCGCTGTAGGCAGTAGCGCGAGAATCCGTGGCACATACCAGTCCGGGAATACTCCGCGAGTATGGCCGGGGAGCCGACGTTCCGTAGTAAAGATCACCACCAGCGCGCGTGTGGATGTCGGCCTGTTCGAAAAAGGGCATCAGCTCCCAGAAGGCAGTTCCGCGCGGGGTGATCCCGCTCAGGGCGGTGCCACCGGAATCGTTGAGCCCCGACCCGTGGTGGGCCCGCGGCACCCGCCTGGAGGCGTCATGGCAGGTGAGGTATGCGAGGCCAAGCTGTTTCACCTTGTTGGAGCACGCCGACCGCCGGGCAGACTCGCGGGCAGCCTGCACGGCCGGCAACAACAGCGCGACGAGTACGCCGATGATCGCGATCACCACGAGCAGCTCCACGAGCGTGAGGCCGCTGCAAAGTTGAGTGCGTGGTCGCATGGTGAGCGTTCCCTGATCCCTTTACGCGGAGACCGAATCCAACCATGATACATCAGAGAAAGAGTACTCAATCACAGCAGGTCTCGAGCCCACACGGGTATCATGAGCAGGATTGTCTGCTGGCGAGCCGCAACCGACAGGAACAGCCTTCGATCGTGATTGTCCGCGCCACCAAGGATCTGTCGCGATGACACGCATCGGTTTCCTTCTCGCCGCCCTGCTGATCCCGTTTCTGGCCACGGCATCCGCTGCCGAGCGCGTGGCTCGCAAGCCCAACATCGTGTTCATCCTTGTGGATGACATGCCCTACGCCGGCCCGAGCGTCACGGGGAACACGCTCCTGGCGACGCCGCACATCGACCGGATCGCCCGCGAGGGGATGTTTTTCTCGCGGGCCTACAGCGAGCCGGTGTGCGGGCCAAGCCGGGCCACGCTCATGACAGGGCAGTTTTCCGGGCGGCACGGCCGCACCGACAACGCTCCGGGCGTGCATCCCTACGCGCGCATGCGGGAGTCGCTGCTGCCGCCTCCAGAGGGCAAGCCGGGCCACGAGATCGACGACGCCGTAACCTCGGCGCGATTGCCTGACCCGGTGCAGCCGGGCGGCTTTTCGCTCGTGCAGGCGCTCAAGGCTGCGGGGTATCGCACCGCGATCACCGGGAAGTGGCACCTGCCCGCCAACACGATCACGCCGAAGGCGGCCCGGCGATATGGCTTCGACGTCTGCACCGACGCCCCCGATCGCAGCCGGCCCTACCGCGACACGCAGCACTTCACGGACGACGCCGTGCAGTTCATCCGCGACAGCCGCGACCAGCCGTTTTTTCTCTACATCCCCCTCGTCGCCGTCCACGGCGGCCATGTCGTGCCGACCGAGGACCGGATGCGCTGGAAGCAAAAGCTGGCAGGCAAGGATGCCGGCATGGATCCCGACATGCTCGCGAGTCTCGAATACGTGGACCTCTCCGTCGGCCGCATCCTTGCGGTGCTCGACGAGCTGAATCTCGCCGACGACACGCTCGTCGTCTTCACGAGCGACAACGGCGGCGTGGGCAAGGCGAACGTCAACGTCGCCAACAAGCCGTTTCGCCTCGGCAAGGGCACGCTCTACGAGGGCGGCATCCGCGTGCCGCTGTTCGTGCGCTGGCCAGGCCACATCGCGGCCAAGACCCGCTGCGACGTGCCGGTGCATTTCGCCGACTTCCCCCCCACGCTCTGCGCCGTGGCCGGCGCGGCGATTCCTTCCGACTGGCCGCTCGACGGCGTGAGCCTGCTGCCGCTCTTCGCCGGCGGCACGCTCCAGGATCGGACGCTCTACGCGAGCTATCCACACTACCTCGCCGAGTTCGCCACGACGCCGGTGCGGGCGGTGATCCAAGGGCGTTACAAGCTCGTCTGGCATCCCTATGACCACATCGAGATCGACGGGGGCAGGATCACGCCGACGTCGCTCCGGTACGTGCCCGAACCGCTCATCGAGCTCTTCGACCTCGAGGCCGACCCCAGCGAGCGGGAGAACCTCGCCGACCGTCATCCAGAGAAGGTCACGGAGCTGAAGGGGCTCATGGAGGCCTGGATGAAGGAATCCGGAGCCAAGGACGTCACCCCGAACCCCGAATACGATCCGAGCCGGCCGCTCTTCAACAGCCGCGACGAATGGCTCAAGCAGACGCGGAAGAACAAGTCATGAGAACCTTCAGTCTCTGGGTCGGAGTCGCGCTGATGGCTTCGCCGGCTGCGACACACGCCGCCGATCCGCCGGCGCCGGTCCCGAAGGTCACTCAGGAACTGCTCAACAGCATCCACGTCGCGCCCACGCTCATCCTCGACCCGTTCCCGGCCTACGCCGAGAAGTATCTGCCGTTTGCGATGGCGGCGAGCATGGAGAGCACCCGGAAGGGCCGCCTCTGGACCTGCTGGGCCGGCGGACAGGACGGGCCCGTGGCCTACCTGCTCGCAAGCTACAGCGACGACGGCGGAGAGTCCTGGCGGGATCCGGTGTTCGTGATCGACCCGCGAGCCCACGGCCTGGACATGGGCACGCGGCTGGGGTCGTTTTGGTGCGACCCCAAGGGCCGGCTCTGGCTCTTTTTCCATCAATCCGTCGGCATGTTCGACGGCAGTTGCAGCAACTGGTTTGTCCGCTGCGACGATCCCGATGCGGAGAAGCCTGTCTGGACCGAGCCTGTCTTCATCGGCTTCGGGGCGTCGCTCAACAAGCCGATCGTGCGGAAAAACGGCGAGTGGATCCTTCCCGTGTCGCTCTGGGAGCGCTGGCACATCGACAAGCCCTTCGCCGACCGCTACCACGAACTCGACGCCGTGCGGGGGGCGAATGTCTTCGTCTCCGACGACGAGGGGGCGAGCTGGCGATTTCGTGGCGGCATCATCTTCAAGGACAGTTGCTTCAACGAGCACTCGGTGGTCGAGCTGGCCGACGGCCGGCTCTGGATGCTCTCGCGGGGCATGAGGGAGGCCTTTCAGAGTTTTTCAAGCGACGGCGGTGCGACCTGGACACCGCAGGCGACCTTCTTCCCGCACGTCAACAGCAAGGCCGTGTTCCGCCGGCTCCAGTCGGGCAATCTCCTGCTCGTCAAGCATGGGCAGGATTTGCGTGCGCCGCCGGAGCGGAAGGGGTCGCAGGACGGGGGTGTCCGCAAGGAGCTCACCGCGTTTCTCTCCTCCGACGACGGAAAGACATGGTCCAAGGGGCTGCTGCTCGACGAACGTGCCGGCGTCTCCTATCCCGACATCGCCCAGGCGCCCAACGGCGACATCTACGTGCACTACGACCGCGACCGCTACGGCGCCGCCGAGATCCTGTTCGCCCGCTTCCGCGACGACGACGTCCTGGCTGGCAGGCTCGTGAGTGGCGATGCCGCTCTCAAGAAGCTCGTCAAAAGCCGGCAGCACGGAATGCACCGCGACGGGGTCGAGAAGACGAGCGCCGTGGATGGGGTGCCTGCGCTCTGGGACCCGGGAGTGCCGCTGCCGAAAGCCTCCGACCTTCCGCAGGTGCGGGGCGTCGAATTTCACGTGATCAAGCCCCGAAGGCCCGACGTGGACGGCTGCCGGTGGACGCTCGGCGTCGGGCTCTGCTGGCACGAGGGCCGGCTCTACGCGTCGTATGGCTTCAACAAGGGAGACGAAAACACGCCCACCGAGGAGGCCCATGCTCGCGTCAGCGACGACGGCGGCAAGACCTGGGGACCGGCCGTCGTGATGGACGCCGGGGAAGGGGATCTGGGCGTCAGTCACGGCGTCTTCCTTTCGCAAGGCGGCAGGCTGTGGGCCTTCACGGGCGCGTTCCACGGGCGTTTCGAGCGGACCCACACGAGGGCCTACGTGCTCGACGAGGCGACGGGCCGCTGGGAGCCGCGAGGCGTGGTGGTCGGCGACGGTTTCTGGGCGATGCAGGAACCGCAGCGCATGGCCGACGGCAACTGGGTGATGGCCGGCTTCCGGGCGGCGAAGGGATACGGGGTCGCGGGAAACCCGCCGGCGGTGGCGATCAGCCACGGCGACGACTTCACGAAGTGGGATCTGGTCGTGATCCCGCCCGCCCCTGAGCACCGGCAAAACCTGTGGGGCGAATCGACCGTGATCGTCGAGGGCAAAAAGCTCACGAACATCGCCCGCTACGGTGCGAAGCCGCTCGCGCTCGTCTCCACGAGCGACGATGCCGGCCGCACCTGGACGCCGGCCACGGCGTCGAACCTGCCGATGGCCACGAGCAAGCCCTATGCCGGCACCCTCAGCACCGGCCAGCGGTATCTCGTGTGCACGACGACGGCCGACTCGGGCGGCCGGCGGTCGCCACTCACGATCGCCGTGAGCCGGCCGGGCGACACGCGTTTCAGCACGATCTATTCGATCCGCGACTCGGTCTGCGACGCGACGCCCGGTGTGTCGCACCCCAAGGCCGACATGAGCTACCCCTACGCCGTCGAGCACGACGGCAAACTCTACGTGGGCTACACGCAGAAAAGCCACGCCGCGAATGAGCTTGCGGTCATTCCGATCGACGCGCTCGATGACTGACCTGAACGAGAGCGATGCGAACTCTATTCCGTGCGCTGCGTCACTTCTTTGGAAAGTAACGTACGTTGTCGAGGTTTTTGAAGTGCTCGTCGAGCGTCCAGATGGTCGCGTTGGACTCTCGCGCGGCTGCAAGAATGATGCCGTCGGCCATGGGAAGCGAATGGCGTAGGCTCAACGCCGCAGCATCCAGGGCCCGCTGTGCCGTGAGATCAACGAGGCGGCCGCGCTGCATGGCTGCCACGCCCTGAATGGCGGCCTCTTCGCCGGCCTCGCGGAGAAGGACCTTGAACACTTCATAGACAGAGACCGCCGGCACGATGAGCGACTCAATGTCTTCGAGCACCGGTTCGAGCGTTCGGGCATGGCGTCCACCGACGAAGTAGTCCAGCCAGCCCGACGAATCGACCACGTTCACAGGCGGTCACCTTCCCGCACGAAGTCCGTTTTGATTCCCTTCACAAACCCCTTCAACTCGCGGATGTTGCGTTCTGGCACAAATTCGACCCGTCCTGCATGCTCGATGACCTGCAGTTTTTGGCCCGGCCGCAGACCCAGCCGTTCCCGCACGACGCGGGGAATCACGACCTGAAATTTGGGCGAAATCGTGACCTCGTGCATGACAAAAGCTCCATCGATCAAAAACCGGTATGACCAAATGATAATCGATCGCTGCAGCCAGGGCAACTCTTCCTCAGGCAATGCGTGGCGCACGGCCGCGGATTTCATGGATTGAGGCACGCGATACGGTCGGCCCATGATCCTCGTTGCGATTCAACGGCGTCGTAGCCCAGGTCCGTCGCGAACCGTGCCCGGGTTCGGTACTGATCGCAACTGCAGCGTGACCGGGTTCATCCACGATGAGACGTCGAGGTCGCTCGTGGCGGGATCGGCGTAGCGGGCCGGGAAAAGGTTTTCGTAGTCCACCATCGATGTGTCGATCAGGCTGTCGTCGATGCCGGCGGCCCGGGCCCAGACGGTCCGGGCATATCGACAAGCGCGTCCTCAAACTCTCGTCGTTGAAGTGACTGAACCGGCCGGCAGACCTCGCCGCGAAGCCGGGGACGAGCGATCTCAGTTGCACCCTTCACAGTTGATGTATCACACTTGCCGTTTTCGCGCTGCTCCAGGCTTCGTGATCTGGACGGCAACGAAGGTGTAAGTCCCCGATGAAATCCTGCATCAACCCGTCGGTCGCTTGTGCGCTCGGCTCGCGGTGCGGCCCAAGGGCAAGGCAGCGGTTGCCCGGGGCCCATGACGTGAACAGGTTTTTTGCCTCGGCGAGCGTGATCCTGGGTTCGATCGCAGGCTGCCTCTTTCATGTTTTCGTGCCCGGCCTCCCGGCGCGGGCCACGGAGCCGGCCATCACCGGCGCGACTGTCGTGCCGCTCGAGATTCCGCCAGCCCGTCGTGTCGCGGTGCCGCTGGCTCCGTTTCTTGAGACCAGCAAAACGTTCGAAGACGCCTTTGCGGCGGCGGTCGCTGCAGCCGCAGATCGCGTGGCCGCGGAGCGGGCGGCCGGCGGCGAGGCTGTGCGGGCGGTGGTGGAGCTGCCGCCGGGCCGGCATCGCATCGGCAGGCCGCTCGGGATCCAGGGCCGCCACGACCTCGGGATCGACGGAGGTGGCTGCACGATCGTTCAAACCGCGGTGGACGAGGTGTTCGAGATCACAGCATGCCGGAATGTGATGATCTCGAACCTCACGATCGACTACGACCCGCTGCCGTTCACGCAGGGGACGGTCGCGGCGATCAACGGGAACGGGAAGACGATCGACGTCGAGGTCGATCGAGGCTATCCCTGCGATCCGACATTCGCCGCCCGGCTCTCCCGCGGCTGCTTCCAGGTGATGGACCGCGAGCAGGAGTCGTTTGCGATCGGCGGTCGTTACGCGATGCACCCGACCGCCGCCGAGGTGATTGCCGACGGGATCATCCGAGTCGAAATGGCATGGGGCGTGAACGAACTCGGGCCCGGCCAGCGCCCGCTCGCGGTCGGCGACGTGGTGACGCTCCTGGCCTTCGGCCCCGTGGCCGTGGCGGTTCGTGACTCCGAGGGTGCGAGCTTCTCGCAGTGCATCCTGCGCCCCGTTTTGGCATGGTGTTCCTCGGCGGCGGAGGCGGCACCGTGCTCGACCGCGTACACCTCGTGCCCGGCCCGCCTCCTCCGGGAGCCGATCGGCCCAGGCTCTGCTGCACGAACGCCGACGGCACCCATTTCAATTCGGTCGTGCGCGGGCCCACGATCACCGACTGCGTCTACCGGCTCACGGCTGACGACCCGGTGAACGTCCACGGCAACTACTGCTACGTGGTGGAGCGGCTCGGCCCGCGGACGCTCGCCCTCTCGCCGCGTAGCGACCTGGGGCTCGAGGCCGGCGACACGATCGACGCCTTCGACGGGGAAACATGCGCCAGCAAGGGGCGGGCCGTGGTCGTGGAAAAGAAAGTCAGGTCGTCGGCCGGTCTCGAGGCGGCGATCGAGACCGTGTGGCGGCGGAAATCGCCCGCAACGGTGAAGCTGGTGTACGAAGTCACGCTCGACCGCGACCTCGATTGTTCCGTCGGCGACGCGGTGTCGAGTCGGACCCGCACCGGCGCCGGAATCGTGATCCAGAACTCGTCGTTTCATGGCGGGGGACGCGTGATGGTGAAGGCCCCCGACGCTCTCATCGAAAACAACACCTTCAGCCGGACCAACGCGGCGGCGATCCACGTCGGCTCCGACATCGGCTACTGGTCGGAATCGAGCTTCGCGGAGAATGTCACGATCCGCGGCAACCAGTTCCGCGGCTGCGGCATGGCGGCCAACCATTTTTTCGCGGAGTCGGAGGTCTTTGCGACGGTGTACGTCGGCTGCACCCACCCGCTCGAGGCACCGGGCCTCCTCCCGACGTTCGAGAATCGCAACATCCTCATCGAGGGTAACACGATCGACGATTCCTACTCCGCGGCGCTCCAGATCACGAACGCCGACGGCGTGCTCGTCCGTGGCAACACGATCGGGCCAGCGTTTCTGCGCGGCAGCGCGTTTGCCGCGGGGAAAAAATTCGGGATCGTCCCGGACGCCGCCGTGATCATCGCCATGGCTCGCAACGTGTCGCTCGTCGACAACTCGATCGCCACCGGGCCCGTGGCCCGCAGGCCCGTGTCGATCCATTCATCGTGCGACGCTTCGGTGCGGGTCGTGCAGCCCGAGCCCGCGGGAAAGCAGTAGCCGCATGGATGCCTGGAGAAAATGATGAAACGCAGCATTGTGATCGCAGGGATCGCTATGGCGATGGCGTCCCCGATGGTGACGCGTGCCGCGGACCATGCGTCGCTCGAGCCGCCGCGGCACGTAGGCCCGCCGCAGCCTGAGCAGGCCGCGACGAATCGGGCCTTCGCGGGCATCCCGAGCCTCGCCGTCGCTCCGGGCGGCCGGCTCTGGGCCACGTGGTATGCCGGTGTGACGCCTGCGGAGGATCTCAACAACTACGTCGTGCTGTCCACGAGCGGCGACGGCGGCTCGACCTGGCAGGAGGTGCTCACGGTCGATCCCGACGGCGGCGGAAAGGTGCGGACCTTCGATCCGGAGCTGTGGATGTCGCCCGATGGCCGGCTGTTTTTCTTCTGGGCCCAGATGGAAAAGGGCAGGCGCGACACGGAACTCGGCGTGTGGTGCATCGAGACGGCCACGCCCGACGACGCCCGGCCGGCTTGGTCGCAGCCGCGCCGCATCGGCGACGGCGTGATGATGTGCAAGCCGCTCGTACTCTCCTCTGGCGAGTGGGTGCTGCCCATCTCTCGTTGGAAGGAACACGACGAAAGCGCCCAGTGCGTCGTCTCGCCCGATGCTGGGCGCACCTGGACCCGACGCGGGGCCTGCAACGTGCCGGCCGATGTCCGCCAGTTCGACGAGCACATGATCGTCGAGCGGAAGGACGGCTCGCTCTGGCTGCTTGCCCGCACGACGTATGGCATCGGCGAGAGCGTTTCGACCGACCGCGGAAAGACGTGGCTCAACCTGAAACCCTCCGGCATCCTGCATACGCCAGCGCGGTTCTTCATCTCCCGGCTCTCGTCGGGAAATCTGCTGCTCGTGAAGCACGGCCCGCTCGATGCCCGCACCAGCCGATCCCATCTCACGGCGTATGTTTCGGCTGACGACGGCCTCACGTGGACGGGCGGGCTGATGCTCGACGAACGGCTGGGGGTGTCGTATCCCGATGGCCAAGAGACACCCGACGGCCTGATCCGGATGATCTACGACTACAACCGTGTCACGGACCGCAATATCTTGATGGCGACGTTCCGCGAGGAGGATGTGGCAGCCGGAAAGAACGTGAGCGGGGATGTGAAACTTCGAGAGCTCGTCAGCAAGGCCAGTGGCGGCCTGGAGAAGACGGCGCCATCGAAGGCCGCCGTAGCCGCGAATGCCGACGGAAAGCCACTCCGGAAGGCGAAGCCCGGCACGCTTGCGGCTCCAGAGGCATCCGCCCGGCCGTTGGTCGCCGGCGAGAAACTCTTCACCGACCGCGACTACATCGCTTCCACGCTGCCGCCTCTGCTCATGGGGGCGCATTTCCTGCCCGTGGCGATGAACGGCCAGAAGACGCTCACGGTCGAGCGGCCCGGCACGGTCTTCTTCCTTACGCCGGTGCTCGACCGCAACCGCGACACAGTCGCGCAGCCCTTGATGGACCAGGGCTTCGAGAAAGTCGCCCTGCCGGAGGTGCCGCTCTTCCATCCCGACTCACCCGCCAACTTCTGCACGCTGTTTCAAAAAGACTGCACCGTCGGCGAGACGATCCTCATCGGCAAGTGGGCCGTGCCCGTGTTTTTTCCTTAGCCTTCCTGCTCGCTTTATGAACGTTCGCCATTCACTCATAGCATTGCTGCTCGCTTTGACAGCGACCGCAGCTGCACCCCTCATCAACGCCGCTGACGCCGCGCAGCCGCGGCCCAACGTCCTCGTGATCATGGCCGACGACCTCGGCTACGCCGACATCCCGGCCCAGGGCGGCCAGGGCCTGTCGATGCCGAATATCGACGCGCTCACCCGGCAGGGCGTGCGGTTCACGCACGGCTACGTCACCAGCCCCCAATGCTCGCCCTCACGCTGCGGGCTGCTCACGGGGATCTACAACCAGCGGTTCGGCCACGAACACAACGGCTGCATGCAGGCCGCGTTCGATGCAGGCGCGAAAACCCTCGCCGACCACCTGAAGCCCGCCGGCTACGCCACGGCGGCCTTCGGCAAGTGGCACCTGGGCGACCATCTCGCATCGCATCACCCGACCAGGCACGGTTTTGACGTGCATTGGGGCTACGGTAACTACGCTGCGGCCGCGAAGGCCGATGAGGCGGGCCATCCCGTGCCGCTCAAGCCCGCCGGCGGCAACCATGCCCAAAACTACGCAGCCCGGGCGGCTGGCTTCATCGAGGCCCATGCGGCGCAGCCGTGGTTCATCTACCTCGCCCTGCACGAGCCGCACGTGCCGGTGATCCCCACGCCCGAGTCCGACACGGCGATGCAGGCGGCTTCCAAGGATCCCACGCGCACAAAGTGCCTCGGCGTGCTCCGTGACCTCGACGCCGGCGTCGGGATCGTGCTCGAGAAACTCCGGGCGCTCGGCCTCGAGGAGCGGACGCTCGTCGTCTTCTTGAGCGACAATGGCGCACCGATCGATGGCGGGGAGGTCGCGCAGCAGTCTGGCCGAAAGGCCAAACCGGCGCGGCGTGACGTGAAGCAAGTTCCCGCGGCTCACGACAACGATGGGGACGTCAACGGGTCGCGCAACGAGCCGCTGCGGGGCCGGAAGGGGCTCGTCTGGGAAGGTGGCATCCGCGTGCCGTTCCTGATGGCGTGGAAGGGCACGCTGCCCGCCGGCGAGGTCTACGACCCGCCCGTGATCAGCCTCGACATCGCCGCAACGGCGCTCGCGGCGGCAGGCACGCCACCGCTGGAGGGCACGACACTCGACGGCGTGAACCTGCTCCCGTTTCTCACGGGCAAGGCCAAGGGCGTGCCGCACGAGCGGCTCTTCTGGCGCTACGCCGACCGGAACCTGTTCGCGATCCGCGAGGGCGACTGGAAGCTCGTGCAGTGCAAGACTCCCACGGCGCAGCTCTTCAATCTCGCGAACGACCTCGGCGAAACCACCGACCTCGCCGCGCAGCACCCCGCCGTCGTCAAGCGACTGCAGTCCGCTTGGGACGCGTGGAACGCCACCCTCCGCCCGCCTGCGCTCGACGAGAAAACACAACGGTGAGTTTCGCCGCCGTCGCAGGCTGCGTGGGTGATCGGGTTTGCGCGGTGCTGCGCCACGCCTGCGTCTGGCAAGGCAACTGCGACCCAGCCGTTTCCGTCATAGGCCTTCCCGTCCTGGGGCCCATTCAGGCGGCGACGAGCGGCCGTAATTCGTCACGGTCGACGGTGGTTTGCCCCAGCGATTCGAGCAGGGCGAAGAACTTGTCGGGATCGAACAGGGCAGGATCGGTAATTTCGACACCGATCGGTCGCCCATCGGCGGCACGGTCAACGAGCAGCACGTCGTCAATCCTGTCGGTCCGCACGGCTGAATCGCCGGGCTGCCGCGGCAGTTGAAAATAGGCGGCGATCGGACGTCCGTGCCGGTACGTCACTTTCAAAAAGACCCGCTTCATTGTGTCACCCGATAGGCGGTAATTACGACAATCACCTGCTCGTGTTCATCCGGTTCCACGACGACTTCCCAAGCATCCCCATCGGCGGCCATACTCCAAACGAGACTCGTCTTGATACAAGAGTCTTCTCATGCCTTCTGTTTTGTTCATGGCAGACCTCGCGCGATGCCGACTTGCTTGGCCCAATCCGCATGCATCCGATCCCGAGGTTCATTCCGCTTCAGCTTTGGTATGAGAATGTCTGCTGGCGAAGGCGCGACAACGGTCAGCCTGCCATAGCAACGCCGCCGACCCGATGAGTGTCATTGACGCTGCTTCACCCAAGACAGCCCCCCAATCCTCGATTGTCCATGATGACCCGCGTTGTTGCATCGGCTCCCAAGCGGCTGACATGCAGCGCACGGCCAAGCTCAGCGGCGCCTCCACGGTCGGGCCGTATCCAGCCCGACCGGTCTCGGATGTCGCTCCTCATGATCCGCCCTGCTCGGCCGTCGCTTGCCGAAGTGCCATTGGCCGACCTGTCCTTCCGCGGCCGTGCTTCTGCTCAAAGCCGGCCCATGAGCCCTTGGTTCAGGATTTCGGCCAGGGGGCCAGGACGGCGGGCCGCTCGGTGAGAAACTCGAGGCCTCCGCGGAGCTTTCCCTCCTTCGTGAAGAAAGGATGGAAGCCCTGGCCGTCGATGCCGTTGCCGTCGTAACGATCGCGGCGGGTCGAGATCGCGAGCCCTTCGCGGACCACCCAGCCCATCCAGCCGAATCCGGCGGCGGCGAGCATCTCGCAGTAGAAGCGGGCGACCGCCGCCCGCTTCCCGTCGTCGAGGCAGCCGGGAATGGTCTCGTTGACGAGCAGCGGCTTGCCGAGTTCGCGGCTGATTGTCTGATATTGGTCGATCTGCTTGGCCAGATTGGCCGCCGTGTGTTGATAGGGATGGGCGCAGAGGACATCGGCCAGCGGGGCGTAGGTGCGGATGTGCCCCTCTCCCTGCATCGTGCCGACGAGAATCGGCTGCCGTGCTCCACAGCCGCGAACCGTGGCGGCGATCGCGGACAGCCAGGCGAACTCCCGCTGGTTGAACCCGCTCTTGAGATCGGCCGCCTGCGGCTCGTTGCACAGATCCCAGGCGAGGACGCGGTCGTCGGCCGCGAGCGGCGTGACGAGAGCCTTCACGTAGTCCTCGGGCTGCCGCCACTCGGGGCGGATGTTCTCCATGTAGGTGCCGCCGTAGTCGAATTTGGAATCGTGCCAGCGGTTGAACAGGCACGGCATCACCTTCAGTCCCTGCTCGGCGATGGCCGCGACCGCGTCCATGAAGTTGGCAGTCACCTTCTCCGGGTCGCGAATCCAGGCCGTGAACTCGATCCACAGCCGAATGCAGTTGGCATGCACCTGCTTCGTGAGCGCCACCTCCTCGCGCATCCGCGACCCGTCGTAGAACCACCAGGCATCCTCGATGCGGGCCGCCCACGACGGCACGATGCCGAAGCCGCGAAGCCAGCCGTAATCGTCGTAGGCATGCAGCGTCGGCCGGGCCGTGGCGGGAGCGGCAGTCGGCTCCTCCGCGCCGCGGGCGACCAGGCAAGGGA
>RFPF01000470.1 GCA_009926295.1 Planctomycetia bacterium | reverse complement strand
CGACATGCTCGCGGGCGTGCCCACTGGGATCGCGGGTGTGAGCGTGGCCGACCTCGTCCGCTGGCTGCCCTTCGAATACACCGCCTACTTCCCGGCCGCGGTCTGGCTGGGGAAGATCCACGGGCCGGAGCTCGTGCGATCGCTCGCGATCGAGGCGGCGTGGGTGGTGGTGATGGCGGCGGGCTGCCGGATCGCATGGCGGCGCGGCACGCGGCGGTACAGCGCCTTCGGAGGGTAGCGTGGGCCGGTATCTCACCATCTTCGCGACGTTCGCCCGGGCGTGCCTCGTGCGCGACATGACGTTCCGGGCCAACTTCCTCCTCGAGTGCATCACCAGCCTCGGCTGGATGTCGATGAACCTCGCCTTCTACGTGCTCGTGTTCCAGTTCACGCCGGAGATCGGCAAGGGCACGGGCTGGACGCGGGAGCCGTTTTTCGCCTTCGTGGCGACCGGCCTGATCATCAACTCGATCGTGCAGGCCCTGTTCATGCCGAGCGCGGAGGAACTCACCGAGATGGTCCGCACGGGCGGCCTCGACGCCGTGCTCGTCCAGCCGCTCGACGCCCAGTTCCTGCTCTCGATGCACCGCGTCGACTTCTCATCGTTCGCCAACGGTCTCGTGGGCTGCGGGCTGCTCGGCTGGGCGCTCTCCCGCATGGAGCATGCTCCTTCGATGGCCGCGTGGCTGCTCTACCCGCTCGTGATCCTGTGCGGTGTCGCGATCCTCTACAGCCTCGTGATCATGCTCGCCGCAGCCACGATCCTCCTCGGCCGCAACCAGAGTCTCTACGACTTCTGGTTCTACCTCACGAACTTCCCGAGATTTACGCCGGGCCGTGGGGCGGACCACTCCGGGCGCTGTGCACGTTCGTGATCCCGATCCTGCTCGTCGTCAACGTGCCGGCCCGGGTCATCGCCCAGCCGCTCGAGGGTGCGGCATGGGGCCTCGTGGCCCTGGCCGTCGCTGCGGCGATCGCGGCCCTCCTGGTGTCGCGGGTCGTCTTCCAGGCGGCACTCGC
>RFPF01000469.1 GCA_009926295.1 Planctomycetia bacterium | reverse complement strand
AGATGTGTATAAGAGACAGGCAGGAAGCTGTCGATGATCTCGAGCGCCGGGGGTGCCTCGACCACGCGGTTCCCGAGACCGCGGCGCCGCACGTACAGTTGACAGAGCGTCAGCAATTCTTCGCGATTCACGGTTCAGCCTCCTTGCAGAGGTACGATGGTGTCCGGCCCGGCCCCGTAGCCGCCGACATTGCCAGTATGTACGCCGACCATGAGAAAACGGTTCGGTTTTGAAAATTCCCGGACGGTTCGGGGCGTCCCGGTCATTGTGAGGAATGCATGAGCGTCGATCGCAGGACATTTCTCGGAACGGGGCTGGCCGCCGCGTGGGCGACCGTCGGGCCGCCCGCTGCCGGGCAGCCGACGGCCGACGAGCGGATGCGACGCGATGCGGGTGACGGTCTCGATGCGACGGAAGTGGCCCGCCGGGTCGAGGCGGCGCGGCCCAGCCGCGGCGGAAGCATTCCGGCCGACTGGGCCGCCCGCTTCGGCATCGCGCTCGCGGGGTGCGCTTATTCGCTGTCGGACCGGCCGATCCTCGTCGAGGGCGCCGAACGGATCGTCGCGACCGGCGCCCGGGGGGCGAAGTTTTGGCTCGGTGACCTGGCGAACGTGTATCGGCTCCATTCCGACTGGAGGGGCTGGGGCAACGACCGGCCGTTCGTGGAGAGGATCCGGCATCCGTGGTTCGAGGTGGCGTTGGCGCAGCCCTTCGAAACCGTGGCGCTCGTCGTGGGCGCCGCCCCCGGCACCAGGCTCTGCCAGCCAGAGGAGGACTACGCCCGCGACGAGGAGGCGATCCACGCGCTCGCCAGCCATCTCTACGCGGCATACGCCGACAAGCCGTGCACGTTCATCCTGCAGAACTGGGAAGGGGACTGGCTCGTGCGGGGCGAGACGAAGGACTGGTCGAAGAAGGTGCCGGACGACGCCCGTGCCCGCCTCGGCTCGATCGCGGCCTGGTGGCGGGCCCGCAAGGCTTCCGCCATGGCCGGGCGCC
>RFPF01000468.1 GCA_009926295.1 Planctomycetia bacterium | reverse complement strand
GATCGACACGCCCGGCCACGTCGATTTCCACTACGAAGTCTCCCGCAGCCTGGCCTGCTGCGAAGGCGCGGTGCTGCTCGTGGACGCCTTCCAGGGCGTCGAGGCCCAGACGGTGGCCAACGCCTATGCCGCGATCAACCAGGATCTGGCCATCGTGCCGGTGATCAACAAGATCGACCTCACGCACGCGCGGGTCGACGAGGTTCTCGTGGAGATGGAGCAGAGCCTCGCGATCGACCCCACGGAGGTGATCAAGGCGAGCGCGAAGGCCGGCATCGGGATCGAGGATCTGCTCGCGGCGATCGTGGAAAGGGTGCCGCCGCCGCAGGGCGATCCCGACAAGGTGCTCCGAGCGATGATCTTCGACAGCCACTACGACAGCTACCGCGGCGCGATCACGTATGTCCGGCTCATCGACGGCACGATCAAGAAGGGGCAGAAGATCCGGTTCCTCGAGACGGGCACCACGCACGAGGTGATCGAGCTCGGGCAGTTCGTGCCGCAGCGCCGGGCCTGCGACGAGCTCGCGGCCGGGCAGGTGGGCTACCTCGTCTGCAACATCAAGGACGTGAAGCAGGTCCACATCGGCGACACGGTGACGATCCCCGGCGACGATGCGGCTGCGGCCCTCCCCGGCTACAAGCCGCCGCAGCGGATGGTCTACTGCGGCCTCTATCCGAGCGAGGGGGAGAACTTCGAGGAGTTGCGCGACGCGCTCGAGAAGCTCGCGATCAACGACCCGTCGTTCGAGTACGCCCCGGAATCGAGCGAGGCGCTCGGGTTCGGCTTCCGCTGCGGGTTCCTCGGCCTCCTCCACATGGAGATCATCCAGCAGCGGCTCGAGCAGGAGGCCGATCTCGATCTCGTGCAGACCGCGCCCAACGTCACGTACCAGATCCTGAAAACCGACGGCGAGACGGTCGAGATCACGAACCCGCAGGACGTGCCCGACACCGGCCAGATCGAGGAGTTTCGCCAGCCGATCGTGCGCACGAATTTCCTCGTGCCGGTGGAATACAT
>RFPF01000467.1 GCA_009926295.1 Planctomycetia bacterium | reverse complement strand
CAAGCTCAAGCAACTGGTCGCCGACTTGAGTCTCGACAAGAAGATGCTGCAGGACGTGCTCTCAAAAAAACGTTAAGGCCCGAGGATAGCCCGGTCAATGGCACTTCCTCAACGGTCTTCCGGCCGATGAGCGACTCGTGAGCCTCGGGAGGAGCGGCCCGGGCGTCCGGAGCGGGTTTCTCGATACGCTCCGCACCCGCTTTGTTGGCGTTTTTCTCGCGTCGGCGCAGACCGCGTCCCAGTTCGCCGTTTCCCGACATGCGTGGGTTGCGTCCGGCACCGCTCAGAGGCTGTGAATATCGATCGCGGGCAGATCGTCGGGCGAGACTTGAAAGACGTCGCGATCGTCATGGATCTGCACGAGTTCGCCCCAGTCGGTGGGCGGTCCACGAGCGGGTGACACCGGTGGTGGCTCGAGCGGCTCTCCCAAATGTGTGAGAATCTTCCGGATCGGGCCCGGATCCGTGATGAATGCGATCAGCCGGATGTCGCCGCCGCAGGTGGGGCACGCAAGTGGAAACTCCTCCCCCACCCGAGCCATCAATCTCTGGTTCACCACCTGGGACGGGCTGTCGCAGTTGGGGCAGCCGGCGGGCGTCGGCGCCGTGTGGCGACGCGAAGACGCGAGGGCCGGGGTGCCATCCGATCCGATGCTGCTCGCGGGCGGCAGCGCGTATGGCCACCGCGTCGTGCACCTGGCTCACGAGTCAAACGCCGACGTTGCATTCACACTCGAAGTGGGTGCCGGCGATGCCTGGACACCGCTCGCAACGGTCACGGTTCCGGCAGCGGGTTATGCCTTCCACGTGTTGCCACGCGATGTGTCGGGCGACTGGGTGCGGGTGAAGACCGACAGCGACGCCGCGAAGGCCACGGCGATCTTCCGCTACGGCACCCGCGGCGGCATGCACGGGGATTCGAAGCTCTTCGCGGCCCTGGCCGACGCCGGCTCGATCGACCCGTGGGTCGGTGCCGTCGTGCGGAGCGGCGACGGCGCGTCGCTGCCGCTCGACGTGCTGGCG
>RFPF01000466.1 GCA_009926295.1 Planctomycetia bacterium | reverse complement strand
ACGGGCTCACTGCTCACGATCGGCGGCGTGACCCTGAGCGAGAGCAGCACGGGCCGCGCGTTCACCCTCGCCGGCACGGGCAACACCACGATCACCGGCTCGATCCGGATGGGCACCGCGACGACGGGCACGGTCACGATCACCAGCAGCGGCACCACGTCGATCCTCGGCGCTGGCAATTGGAACGGCAACACCACAGTCGGATCGCTGGGTGGCTCGAACGCCACAACGGTCGTCTTTGGAGGGGCCAGTGGCGCCAACGCGGGGTCGGGCGGGGCGTACATCCTCCAGTCGGGCCGACTGATCCTCGACAACACCGGTGCGGGCAACAACAACCCCGACCGCATCTCCAATGCCCAGACACTGACGGTCGGGGCCGGGTCGTTCGTGTTCAGGGGCTCGGATGTCGCGAACTCGACCGAAACGATCGGGGCGATTGCAAATGCGCAGGGCAGCGGCCAGGGTGGCGGCATCACCGTGTCGTTCGGAGGCACCAACTTCGCCACGCTCACGGCCGCGAGTCTGTCGGTCACCACCGGCCGCGGTTCGATCCTCGTCAACGGTTTGAATCTCGGCCAAAACAGCGGCACCACGAGCGTCGGCAAGCTCATCCTGACCACGGCGCCGACGCTCGCGGGCATCACCGCCCCGCTGTCGACGGGGATCAACTCGGCGGCGCAGAACACGCAGATCGTGCCCTGGCTCGTCGGAGAGTCGACCGTGACCACGGGCGGCCTCGGCACCGCGACCGGCACGGCCAACACGTTCCTCACCTACGAACCGAACACTGGCCTGCGGCCGCTCAATCCCACCGACGAGTTCTCCAACAACGGCTTCTCCGGGACCCAGCCCAACGTCTACATCACCGCGAACACGAGCGCCGCTTCCAACCAAAACATCAACTCGCTCGTGATCAACGGCGGCAATCTGTCGATCGCCGATGGCGCTACGGTCACGAACCAGGTCGGCTCAATCCTCTTCGCCTCCTCCAACGCCATCGCCCCGGCCGGCACGACCGGAGCCCTCA
>RFPF01000465.1 GCA_009926295.1 Planctomycetia bacterium | reverse complement strand
CAGGTCGGCAAGTTCCTCGACCGGCTCGACTCCCGGGAGCAGACGATCATCATCCGCCGCTACGGCCTCGACCACGAGCACGAGCCGCAGACCCTGAAGGAGGTCGGCTCGGCCCTCGGCGTCACGAAGGAGCGGGTCCGGCAGATCGAGGCCAAGGCCCTCGAAAAGCTCCGCGAGGCCGCCGCCGCCGAGGCGGTGCTGCCAGAACTCGAAGAGTAGGACGGGCCTCGCGCCCGTCCGGCTCACCCGGCCTCGCGCACCGCGCCGGCGGCCTTGAGCTCGTCGCCGAGCGCCCGGCCGATCTGCCGCACGGCCTGCCGGAGCCTATTCTCGTTCTCGATCAGTGCCAGCCGCACGAAGCCCTCGCCGGCGGCCCCGAAGCCCGCGCCGGGGCTCACGGCCACGTCGGCCTTCTCGAGGAGCATCGCCGCGAAATCCATGCTCGACATCCGGCTCGCGAACGGCTCCGGAATCCTGGCCCATACGAACATGCTCGCCTTCGGCACCGTCACCGGCCAGCCGATCCTGGCGAGGCCCTCGCAGAGCACGTCGCGACGCTTCTCGTACACCTTCGCCTGGGCGAGCACGTCGGCCTCGCCGTGCCGCAGCGCCATGATCGCGGCGATCTGGGTCGGGCGGAACATGCCGTAGTCGTAGTAGGTCTTGATGGTGCCGAGCGCCCGGACGATGTCGCGGTTACCCGCACAGAAGCCCACCCGCCAGCCCGCCATGTTGAAGCCCTTGCTCATGGTCGTGAACTCGACGGCCAGCCTCTTCGCCCCCTCCACCGCGAGGATGCTCGGCGTCTCGTAGCCGTCGAACGTCACGTCCGCATAGGCGAGATCCGACACCAGCATGAAGCCGTGGCGATTGGCGAGCTTCACCACCTCGACGTAGAAGTCGGGGCCCACGACGGTGGCGGTGGGGTTGTGGGGGAAGTTGACGATCACCATCTTCGGCTTCTCGCGCTCGCAGGTGCGGGCGATGTCGGCGAGGTAGCGGTCGGGGTCGGTGGTGTCGATGAGGAT
>RFPF01000464.1 GCA_009926295.1 Planctomycetia bacterium | reverse complement strand
GGAACTCGACGACGTCGAGGAGTTCGTTGGGCGAGAGCGTGGCCGCGAGTCCCTCGGGCATGCTGCTCTGCTTGAGCTTCATCCGCTCGTCGATCTCGGCCACCGCGATCTTCTTCTGTTGCTTGCCGTCGAAGATCACGACCTCCTCCGGCGTTTCGCTCACGAGGAGTCCCGTGATGCTCCGGCCGTCGTCGGTGACCACGAGCGTGGAGAGATACTTGTCGTCCACCTGGGCGTTCGGATCGATGATCGACTCCACGAGCTTGTAGCGGTCGAGGCGCTTGCCGACGCCGTTCATCTCCGGCCCGAGGTTCGCCCCCTCGTTGTACACCCTGTGACAGTTGATGCAGACGCGACGGAACACCGCCTTGCCGTTGTCGACGTTGCCTCCCTTGATTCCGGCGAGGGCCGTCATGGCCTTGTTGCGCTCCTCCTCGCTCTTGGCATCCTTGCTCAGGAGGATCGCGAGGTGCGGCTTGATCTCGGCCGCTTTCTTGTCGAGGCCGAGCACGCTCTCGATGATCGCGAAGGCCGGTGTGCCCTTGGAGACGAAGGTGCCCGCCTCGTGGTCCCTCTTCCAGACGTCGATGTTGGCGCCGAGGGCGGCATCGCAGGTGTAGGCGATGAACCGGTCGGAGGGCGTGACGTCGGCGGCGGCCACGACGGCGCGCATCGCCGGCATCGTGCCGTAGAAGCTCAGGCCGCGGACGGCCTCGGTGCGCACGCGAGCGTTCGGGTCGGTGGCCTTGGCGATGAGCCGGGCTTCGGCGTCGGCGAGGCGGTCGCGCTCGTCGGCGAGCACACGCACGGCCGCGGCCCGCGCGTCCGGCACGGGTGATTCAAGCAGCCGCGCGAGCAGGCCCGCGTCCACGGCATGGAAGCTCTGCTGGAGCCAGAGCACCTCGGTGGCCAGCCGCTCGGCGGCCGGGTCGGAGGCGACGCGGCCGAGCCAGGCGTTGGCCGCGGCGAGGACCTCCGCCTTCGGCCGGGCCTGGAGGTCGGCGCGGGCGCGGTACCGCGTGCGCCACTCGGGGCTCTTGAGCTGGTCGAGCACCTGCT
>RFPF01000463.1 GCA_009926295.1 Planctomycetia bacterium | reverse complement strand
GGACGACGCTCATCCAACTCGCCGATGCCTTCGGGGCGGTGGGCGTCGGCGGCATCGTGATGGCCGGAGCCGCCGGGCTCTTCGATCTCGTCGCACCGGGCCCGCCGCGCCGCAAGGCGACGGCGGCCGGATTCGCGTCCGCCATCGTCGCGGCCACGGTTGCGTACGGATGGTGGCGGCTCGCCACCGCGCCCGTGGCCCGGGAGCGGCCGCTCGACGTGCTCCTCGTGCAGGGATCGATCGACACCGAACTCAAGCACGACCCGGCCGCCGCCGGCGACGTGGCGCGGCACTACGACGACCTGACGACGGCCGGGCTCGCCGCGTCGTCGGGAAAACCCGACCTCGTGGTGTGGCCCGAGACGATGTGGCGGTTCGGACTCGTGAAGATCGACCCCGAGGAGGTGCTCCCCGAGAATGTCGTCGCCGACGTGCTCGGCGTCGAGTCTCCGGGGGCCGGCGCCGCCGAGCGGCAGGCTGCCTGCCGCAGGGCGCTGGAGCGCGAGCGGCTCGACGCCCTCGCCGCCTTCGCCCGCCGCTACGGCACGCACTGGCTCGTGGGACTCGACCGCCAAGAGGTCGCTCCGGGAATCCCGGCCGGCGCCCGCAACTACAACTCGGCCCTGTTCCTCGACGCCTCCGGAGAGCCGCTCGCCTGCTACGACAAGATGCACCCGGTGATGTTCGGGGAGTTCATCCCGTTCGGGGCGGAATTTCCGTGGCTCTATCGGCTCACACCCCTGCCGGCGGGCCTCACGCCCGGCCGGGAGCCCGTCGCGGTCGACATCGCCGGCCGGTGCGTGGCGGCGAACATCTGCTACGAGACGGCGCTGCCTGAGGCGGTGCGAGACCTCGTGCTCCGGCTCGCCCGCCTGGGTCGCCGGCCCGACGTGATCGTCAACCTGACCAACGACGGATGGTTCTGGGGATCGAGCGAACTCGACATGCACCTGGCCTGCGGCATCTTCAGGGCCGTGGAGGTGCGGACACCCCTGGCGATCGCCGCGAACACCGGCTTCTCCGCCTGGATCGACGGGTCAGGGCGGCTGCTGGCCCGCGG
>RFPF01000462.1 GCA_009926295.1 Planctomycetia bacterium | reverse complement strand
CGTGACGTTCTCGGGCAACATCAACGGCTCGGGCTCGGTGACGCAGTCGGGCGGCGGCACGCTCATCCTTTCCGGTTCCAACGGCCACTCCGGCGGCACGCTCGTCACGGGCACCGGCATGTTGCAGGTGGCGAGCTCCGCGGCACTCGGCACGGGCACGATCACGCTTCAGACCGCGAACACCGGCTTGCCGAACACCGTGCTGTTTCTGACGAGCGGGATGACGATCTCCAACCCGATCGTGCTGTCGCAGCCGAATGCGAATCGAAACATCATCACGTTCAATAGCGGCAACTCGACGCTGTCGGGCCCGATCACGATCACCGGTGCGGGTAACAATGTCAACGTTATCAGCAACAATAGTGGCACCAGCCGACTTACGATCTCGGGCAACATCACGGGCACCGCGTTCGCCGGCAGCGTGTCGTTCCGCGGCGGCATGATCGACATCTCGGGCACGGTCAATATGCCCGGGGCGGGCTTCGACCTGAACTCGTCCGGCACAACGACCGTGCAGTCCACGGGCAACGTGTGGAACTACACGAGTTTTAACGCAACAAACAACGCGCTTCGGGTGGGGGCGAACGATGCCTTGGCCACGAATGCGGTCGTTCAGTTCGCGAACGCTGCGACGGGTGGTGGCATCGACCTGAACGGCTTCAATCAGTCGCTCCCGGGCTTTTACAACACGACCGGCAGCACGTCGGCCAACCGGATCTACAACAATGGCGCCGGCACCTCGACGCTCACGCTCGCCGGTCTCGGAGCCGATCGCTGGTCGTCGGCGGCGCTCGCCGACGGCACCGGTGGAGGGAAACTAGCGCTGGTGATGAACAGCGTCGGCCGCACCCAGACGCTGGCCTCGGCGACGAGCAACTACTCCGGCGGCACCACGATCCTCGCCGGCACGCTGGCCCAGGGGGCCGCGAACGCCCTCGGGTTGCAGCCCTCGCCGTCAACGGCGGCACGCTCGACCTCCGGGGCTTCGGCCTCGCGGTGGGTGCTCTGTCCGGGTCGTCGGGCGGCGTGATCACGTCGGGGACGGCCGGGGCCGTGACGTTCACGGCCTCGTCGGCCTCGA
>RFPF01000461.1 GCA_009926295.1 Planctomycetia bacterium | reverse complement strand
GAAACGTTTTCGGTTCGGGCCGGGTTCCTTCGGCTGCGAGATCCGGCCGTCGTTGCTGCCGCGGGCCACCTGCGTGACGGCCCAGCCGCGGCCCGGTGCCGCCGGATCGGCGAGCAGCGGCACGAGGGTCTGCCCCTGGACGTTGTCCGGGGCCTCGACGCCACACAGCGCCGCGAGCGTGGGAAAGAGATCGACCTGTGACACTGGCGACTTCGCCACGCCGCCCGCCTGGCACCGCCGCGGCGCCACGATCAGAAGCGGCACCCGGGCACTCTCCTCGAAGAGGCTCATCTTCTGATAGAGACCGTGCTCGCCCATGTGGTAGCCGTGGTCGCTCGTGAACACGACGATCGTGTCTTCCGCGAGGCCGTTTCGGTCGAGCGCGTCGAGCACGCGGCCCACCTGGGTATCGAGAAAACTGATGCTCGCCCGGTAGGCCTGCTGGGCCTGACGCCGCTGGGCGTCGGTCATCGCATCCTGCTCGGCCTTGCGGCTGCCGAGCGCTGCCTTCGGCACGTCTTTCTGGTCTTCGGACACGCCCGTCACGAGCGGCATCTCGGCCTCGGGATACAACCCGAAGTAAGGATCCTTGGGCGCCACGTACGGTGTGTGCGGCCGATAGAAGCCAACGGCGAGGAAGAACGGCCGCGAACGGTCGCGGGCACAGCGTTCGAGCACCCAGGCTGCGTCGTCGGCCATGATGCCGTCGGTGTGCTCGCGATCACCCTTGGGTGAGGCATACCAGCTCAGCGTGCCGCCGAACTGCCCCGGCTGCAACGAGAAGATGCGCGGCTCCTCTTCGAGCCGGTCGCAGCCCGCCGGATTGATCTCGAGCTCCCAAGACCCGGGATCGTCGTGGCCGTTGGTGCCGACCGAGGCGGGCACGTTGTAGTGGTACAGCTTGCCGACACGGGCCGCGAAATAGCCGGCCAGGCGGAACGCCTGCGGCATGGATCGCTGCCCGGGAATCGACTGTCGGAAGACCTGGGCGTTGGCGAGGATGCCGGTGGAATTCGGATACAGCCCCGTGAGGAACGAGTTGCGGTTTGGGCCGCAGAGGGGAAACGCACAGTACGCCCGCT
>RFPF01000047.1 GCA_009926295.1 Planctomycetia bacterium | reverse complement strand
CGTGCCGCTCGCACCCAGCGCCACACCGCGGAATTCCTCCTCGGGCAGGCCGTCGACCGCAACCTTGTTCATCTCCACCGGCACGGTGATCGCCATGTTCGTGTTGCGGCAGGCGCCGAGGTTCCAGAGTCGCTCGTAGGCCTTCTGGATGGCGGCCGACTTGTAGAACGTGCCCCACCGCAGCGTTCCGTCGGGGGCGACGGGCGGCAGGTGTGCCTGGCTGTCGGCGTACGGGTTGTAGGCGTTGATCTGTGCGTTCACGGCCGGGGCGGCCAGGGCCACGAGAATGGCCGCACCACCGAGCGACCGCCACGGCGCCGACCGGTTCTTCAGGAGGTCACGGCTCGACATCGAACGCTCCATCTCGGCTGCCGCGCCCGCTGGCGGCCTCCTCGACGATAGTTCGGCATTTCGGGCCGTTCCAGTCCAGACGGGGCGATCAGACCGTTCCGTCCGGCCCCTGCCCCTCGTCCAGAATCGCCACGTCGCCACCGGCCGACACCTCGGTCGCCGCCTGCTCGCCCGGGCCCGGAGCCGCCAGGAGCGGGAAATCGCGAGTGAGCGATGACTCGCGGTCGAGCCGCAGGGATTCGAGGGCTTCCGGACGAACGCGGACCTCCGACGATTGGAAGGTGTTGAAACCCGTGCCAGCCGGGATGAGGTGGCCGAGAATGACGTTCTCCTTGAGGCCCACGAGATTGTCGACCTTTCCGGCCAGGGCCGCCTCGGTGAGCACCTTCGTCGTTTCCTGGAAGCTGGCTGCCGAGATGAAGCTCGAACTCTGCACCGACGCCTTCGTGATGCCGAGCAGTTGCGTGCTCGATGTGGCGGGCTTCGGCTTCGAACCCTTGGCCGGGGCTCCGCCGAGCGCCTCGATCTGGGCATTCGTCTGTTGGAGCACGTCCTTCGGCACGACACTGCCCACCGCAAACTCGCTGTCGCCCTTGTCGGTGATCTTCACTCCGTGGGCGATCTTGTCGTTGGCCTGACGGAATTCGAACCGATCCATCACGCTGCCCGGCAGAAGGCTCGTGTCGCCGACCGTCTCGATCTTCACCTTGCGCAGCATCTGCGACACGATGATCTCGATGTGCTTGTCATCGATGTCGACCCGCTGGCTGCGGTAGACATTTTGAATCTCGCGCACGAGGTACCTCTGCACCTCCTCCTCGCCCGAGATCCGCAGGATGTCGTGTGGCACGAGCGGTCCGTCGACGAGCGCCTCGCCCGCCCGCACGAAGTCGCCGGAATGCACGCGGAGGTGCTTGCCGTGCGTGACGAGATGCTCTCGTTCGATACCGCTCTCGTTCTTGACGATAATGGTGCGCTTGCCCCGGCGCTTCTCGCCGAGGATCTCCACCGTGCCGTCGATCTCAGCCATGATCGCCGGATCCTTCGGCTTGCGGGCCTCGAAGATCTCGGTGACCCGTGGCAGGCCGCCGGTGATGTCCTGAGTGCCGGACGCCTCGCGCGGGGTCTTGGCGAGCACGTGGCCCGCCTTGACCTGCTGCCCCTCGACGACCTCGATGTAGGCCTTCTCGGGAAGGTAGTAGAACTTGAGGATCTTCCCGGCATCGTCGTAGAGCACGACCTGCGGGTGGTAGACGCCCTTGTGCTCCATCACCATCCGCCGCATGTGGCCGCTCGGATCCTTCTCGAGCCGGAGCGTCTCTCCCTCGATGACGTCCTCGTAGCCCACCTTGCCCGCCTCCTCGGAGAGGATCGGGATCGAGTGCGGGTCCCACTGCACGAGCACGGTGCCGGGCTTTACCTCCTCGTTCTCCTTGACCTTGAGGATCGCACCGGCCGGCACCTCGAACTTCTCCAACTCGACTCCCTTCCCGTCGATGATGGAGATTTCGCCGTTGCGCACGAGGACGATCGGCTCGCCCTGCTCGTTGAGCACGGTCCGCAGGCGGGTGAACCTCACCGTTCCGGCACGCTTCGCCCGGCTCTCGCTCTCCTCGATGGCCCGCTGGCCGACGCCGCCGATGTGGAAGGTCCGCATCGTCAGCTGGGTACCCGGCTCGCCGATGCTCTGGGCCGCGATGATGCCCACCGCCATCCCTTCCTCCACGAGGGATCCCGTCGAGAGATCCATGCCATAGCACAGGCGGCAGACGCCGAGCGGCGCCTCGCAGGTGAGCGGACTGCGGACCTGGATCTTCTCCAGGCCCAGTTCCTCGATCTGCCGGGCCACCGTCGGCGTGATCAGTTCGTCTTCCTGCACGACCACCTCCTCGGTGATCGGGTTGGCGATGTTCGCCCGGCTGACACGGCCGCGAATGCCGTCGGCGAGGCTGACCTCCACCTTCTCGCCGCGGTAGATGACACCCTTCGTGATGCCCTGCGTCGTGCCGCAGTCGTGCATCGTCACGACAACGTTCTGGGCCACGTCGGCGAGTTTGCGGGTGAGGTAGCCGGAGTCGGCGGTCTTGAGGGCCGTGTCGGCGAGACCCTTGCGGGCACCGTGCGTCGAACTGAAGTACTCGAGCACCGTGAGGCCTTCGCGGAAGTTGGCCTTGATGGGTGTCTCGATGATCTTGCCCGAGGGCTTCGCCATCAGGCCGCGCATGCCGGCCAGCTGGCGGATCTGCTCAACGCCGCCGCGGGCACCGGAATGGGCCATGAGGAAGATCGGATTGACGTAGCCGCCGCGGCGGTTCGGCTTGGCGTCGGTGTCGCGCTCGAGTTCCCCCATCATCTCCTTCGTGATCTGCTCGCGGGCGCGGGTCCACGCGTCGATCACCTTGTTGTATCGCTCGCCGTCCGTGATCATTCCGCGCTGGTACTGCTTCATGATCTTCAGCACCTCTTTGTCGGCCTCGCCGACAATCCGCACCTTCGTTGCCGGGGTGATGAGGTCGTCCGTGGCGAACGAGAGCCCGCTCTTCGTGCTCCACTTGAAGCCTGTGCGGTTCATGTCGTCGAGCAGGTCGATCGTCTTTCGCCGGCCCAACGCCTGGTAGCAGTCGGAGATCACCCGGGCCAGTTCGCTCGACCGCATCGGAATGTTGTAGAACAGCATTCCCTGCGGCAGCACGGAGTTGAACAACACCCTGCCCGCGGTCGTCTCGATGATCGCCCCGGGCTTGCCGAGCGACTCGACGTCGGTCTTGAGCCGGCGGTTGGCCGGAAGCTTGACCCGGATCCTGGCGTGGGTGTCGACCTTGCCGAGGGAGTGGGCGAGTTCGACCTCCTCGACGTTCTTGAACACCATTCCCTCCCCCTTGCGGTCGGGGAGGGCCATGGTCAGGTAGTAGCAGCCCATCACGACGTCCTGCGACGGCGAGATGATCGGCGCGCCGTTGGCGGGGCTGAAGATGTTGTTCGTGGAGAGCATGAGCGTGTGCGCCTCGACCTGCGCCTCGATGGAGAGCGGCAGGTGCACGGCCATCTGGTCGCCGTCGAAATCGGCGTTGAAGCCCTTGCAGACCAGCGGATGAAGCTTGATGGCGTTCCCCTCGACGAGGATCGGCTCGAACGCCTGGATGCCCATGCGGTGGAGCGTGGGGGCGCGATTGAGGAGCACCGGGTGGTTGCGGATCACCTCTTCGAGGATGTCCCACACCTCGGCGTCCTTCCGCTCGAGCATCTTCTTGGCACTCTTGATCGTGTCGGCGTGGCCGAGTTCCTTGAGCCGCCGGATGATGAACGGCTGGTAGAGCTCGAGCGCGATCTTCTTGGGCAGGCCGCACTGGTGGAGGCGGAGTGTGGGCCCGACCACGATCACAGAGCGGGCGGAGTAGTCGACGCGCTTGCCGAGCAGGTTCTCGCGGAAGCGGCCCTGCTTGCCCTTGATCATGTCGGTGAGGCTCTTGAGCGGACGGTTGCTGGAGGCCAACACCGGCCGCTTGCAGCGGTTGTTGTCGAACAAGGCGTCGACCGACTGCTGGAGCATCCGCTTCTCATTGCGGATGATCACCTCGGGCGCGTTGAGATCCACGAGCTTCTTGAGGCGGTTGTTGCGGTTGATGATCCGACGGTAGAGATCGTTCAGGTCGCTCGTCGCGAAATTGCCGCTGTCGAGCATCACGAGCGGCCGCAGATCCGGCGGGATCACCGGGATCACGTCAAGCACCATCCACTCGGGCTTGTTCTCGCTGTCGCGGATGCTCTCCACGATCTTGAGACGGTTGACGAGATCCTTCTTCTTCTGCTTCGAGCCGGTGGTGTGGAGCTCCTCTCGGAGGTCCTTCGAGAGCTGCACGAGGTCGAGTCCCAGCAGCAGCTTGCGCACCGCCTCCGCCCCCATCTCGGCATCGAACGCGCCGTCGCCGTACGTCGCCTTCGCCTCCCGATACTCCTCCTCGGTGAGGAGTTGCTGCTTCTTGAGCGGCGTGTCCTTCGGGTCGAGGACGACGTAATCCTGGAAGTAGATCACCTTCTCGAGGCTCGACGTCTTCATGTCGAGAAGGGCCCCGAGCCGGCTCGGCATCGCCTTGAAGAACCAGATGTGGACGATGGGGGCGGCGAGTTCGATGTGGCCCATCCGCTTCCGGCGCACGCGGCTGTGGGTCACCTTCACACCGCAGCGGTCGCAGATCATTCCCTTGTACTTCATGCCGCGGTACTTGCCGCACGAACACTCCCAGTCCTTCTCCGGACCGAAGATCTTCTCGCACATCAGGCCGTCCTTCTCCGGACGGTAGGTGCGGTAGTTGATGGTCTCCGGCTTCTTGACCTCGCCGAACGACCAGCTCCGGATGTCGTGCGGCCGTGCGAGGCTGATCTTCACGGCCGAGTAGTCGTTGACACGATCGTAGGTGGACTCGCCGATGCTCACGTGTGATCTCCTGGAGTTGCTTTCGACTCTCGATCTGGCTGCGGCCGCACCCGCCTAGATGCGACGCTTCTCGAGCGACATGTTCAGCCCGAGCCCGCGGATCTCGTTGGTCAGCACGTCGAAGCTGGCAGGGGTGCCGGCCTCGAGCGTGTTCTCGCCCTTCACCATGCTCTCGTAGATCTTGGTGCGGCCCTCCACGTCGTCGCTCTTGACGGTGAGCAGTTCCTGGAGGATGTAAGCCGCACCGTAGGCCTCGAGCGCCCACACCTCCATCTCGCCGAATCGCTGGCCGCCGAAGCGGGCCTTGCCACCGAGCGGTTGCTGGGTGATCAGCGAATACGGGCCGGTGGAGCGGGCGTGGACCTTGTCGTCGACGAGGTGATGGAGCTTGAGCATGTAGATGTAGCCCACCGTCGTCTCCTGCTCGAGCGGCTCGCCGGTGCGGCCGTCGAACAACTGGGCCTTGCCGTGCTTCGGGAGCCCGGCGTCGGCGAGCAACGCATTGATGTCGTCCTCGCTGGCGCCGTCGAACACGGGCGTGATCGCCTGGAAGCCGAGCAACTTGCCCGCCCAGCCGAGGTGCGTCTCGAGGATCTGGCCCACGTTCATGCGGCTGGGCACGCCGAGCGGGTTGAGAAGGATCTGCACCGGCGTTCCATCGGCGAGGAACGGCATGTCCTCCTTGGGCAGGATCTTGGCGATCACGCCCTTGTTTCCGTGCCGACCGGCCATCTTGTCGCCGACCGAGATCACGCGCTTGGCCGCCACGTAGACCTTCACCATCTGGAGCACGCCGGGCCGAAGCTCGTCGCCCCTCTTCATGCTGTTGAGCCGCCGCTCCTTGGCATCGATCGCGTCCTCGACGCCCGGCCAGAGGGCCTTGTAGAGCTTGTCGATGTCGGCCTTGCGCTGCGGCGAGCGGACATCGAGCTCTTCGAGCTTGAACGCTGCAGCTCGCTCCGCCACCGCCTTGTGGTCTTGGTTGCGCACGAGCGGGCTGCCGTCGGCAGCCGTGAGCGGCTTCTGCAGCACGCCCTCGATCTCGCTGACGAGCGTCCCGAACGCCTCCGCGATGCGCAGGTTGCCCTCGCTCTCGGCCTCCTTGAGCTGCTTCTGGAACTCGCGCCGCTCCTCCTCGGAGAGGCTCATCTGACGCGAGAACTTCTCGGTGGCGATAACGATGCCCTCGACGCCCGACGGCACCTCGAGCGAGTCGTTCTTCACGTCCTCGCCGGCCCGTCCGAAGATCGCGTGCAGCAGTTTCTCCTCGGGGGTCAGTTCCGTCTTGCTCTTCGGGGAAACCTTGCCCACGAGGATGTCGCCAGGTCGGACGTACGTGCCGATGCGGACGATCCCGCCCTCGTCGAGGTTGTGCAGTGCCCGCTCGCCCACATTGGGGATGTCGCGGGTGAATTCCTCCCGGCCGAGCTTCGTGTCGCGGATCTCGATGTCGTATTCCTCGATATGGATCGACGTGTAGACATCAGCCTCCACCAGCTCCTCGCTGATGATGATCGCATCCTCGAAGTTGAAGCCATCCCAGGCCATGAAGCCCACGAGCACGTTGCGACCGAGGGCGAGTTCGCCCTTGTAGGTGGCCGCGCCGTCCGCCAGCACGTCGCCCTTGTCGACCTTCTGGCCGGGATGCACCACCGGCTTTTGGTTCTGGCAAGTCCGCTCGTTCAGGCCGACGTACTTCCGCAGCTTGTAGACATCGGTCGCGCCCGACGTCGTGGCCACCTCGATCCGCTCCGCGTCGACGTAGCTGACGGTGCCCTTCTTCGCCGCCCGGACGATGAGGCCGGAGTTTACGGCGACGTCGCGCTCCATGCCCGTCGCCACCACCGGCGGCTCCGTCACGAGGAGGGGCACGGCCTGACGCTGCATGTTCGACCCCATGAGCGCGCGGTTGGCATCGTCGTGCTCCAGGAACGGGATCAAGCCCGCCGACACGCCGACCATCTGGCTCGGCGCCACGTCGATGAACTGGATGTCGTCGGCCGGGACGAGCACGAAGTCGCCCCGATATCGGGCGATGATCGTCTCCCCCTGGAGACGGCCGTCGACGACGGTCGCGTCCGCCGGCGCGAGGTGGGCCTCGTGCTCCTCGTCGGCCCGCAGCCAG
Source organism: Planctomycetia bacterium (assembly GCA_009926295.1). GTDB lineage: Bacteria > Planctomycetota > Planctomycetia > Pirellulales > UBA1268 > RGVT01. The sequence goes on along the minus strand of RFPF01000047.1, from coordinate 8,793 downwards.
ACGACGTCGTCCGTGAGCTTGCCCTTCACAACCTTGCGATAGGGGGTGACCAGAAACCCGTAGGAATCGACCCCGGAGTAGATCGCGAGGCTCGAGATCAGGCCGATGTTGGTGCCTTCTGGCGTCTCAATCGGGCAGATGCGTCCGTAGTGCGAAATGTGCACGTCGCGCACCTCGAAGCCGGCCCGCTTGCGGTTGAGGCCGCCCGGGCCGAGGGCCGAGAGCCGCCGCTCGTGCGTCAGCATCGACAGCGGGTTCGTCTGGTCCACCACCTGCGAGAGCTCGCCCCGGCCGAAGAAATACTCGATCGCCGCCGAGATGCTCTTGGGATTGATCAGCGACCGTGGAGACATGTCGGTCACGTCCTTGAGGCCCATGCGCTCCTGCACGGTGCGCCGCAGCTTGAGGAAGCCCTTCCGCAGCTCGTCGCTGGCAAGTTCGTCGATCGTGCGGAGCCGCCGATTGCCGAGGTGGTCGATGTCGTCGACCTCGACCTCCCCCTCCCCCTCGCTGAGCCGCAGCATGTACTTGATCGCGGCGATGAGGTCGTCCGGGCGGAGGGTCATCTCCGTCTCGGGCACGGAGAGGCCGAGCTTGCGGTTGATGCGGAACCGGCCGACACGGCCCAGCCGGTAGCGGTTGGTGTCGTTGAACTTCTCGTCGAAGAGCGACTTGGCCTTGTCGAGGGCGGGGGGATTCCCGGGACGGAGGCGCTGGTAGATGCGGATCAGCGCGTCCTCGTGGCTCGGAGTCACGCCCGTCCGTCGCTTCGACTCGTCGGCATCCTCACGGAGACTGTTGACGATCAGGGGCACCTTCTGCTCGAGCATCACCTCGACGGCCTTGAGCCCCGACGTGCAGATGAGCTCGGCCTGGTCGTGCGTGATCTTGCAGCCGGCGTCGACGATGATCTCGCCGGCCCGCTCGCTGCCCTTCGGATAGACGACGTCATCGACGGCGATCTTGCCCTCGACCTTCGCCACGTAGCGACCTCCCTCGGTCTTCACCTTGTCGGTCTTGTAGAAGAGTTTGAGGATCTCGGAGTCGCGGGTGTACTTGGGATCCATGGCGCGGAGGAGCGTCAGCGCCGAGAACTTGCCGCTCTGGTCGATGCGCACCTGGAGCGTGTCCTTTTTGGAGACGTTGAGCTCGATCCAGCTGCCTCGCTCCGGAATGACGCGGCAGTTGTACGTCTTGCGATCCGTCGACTCGGTGTCGGCCACGAAGTCGATGCCGGGCGAGCGGTGCAACTGGCTCACCACGACGCGCTCGGCGCCGTTGATGATGAATTCGCCGCCCCCGAGCATGATCGGGATGTCGCCGAGATAGACCTCCTCCTCGATCGGCTGCTCGCGGGTGAGCCGCAGCCACACGCGGAGCGGTCTCCCGTAGGTGAGCCGCAACTGCCGGCACTCGTCTGGGTCGTATCGCGGCTTGCCGAGGTCGTACCTGAGATACTCGAGTTTGACGGTCTTGTCGTAGCTCTCGATCGGAAAGATTTCGCGCAGGACGCCCTCGATGCCCTCGTCCCGGCGCTTGTTCGGCGCAACGTCATACTGCAGAAAGCGGTCGTAGAATCGCGTCTGGATTTCGGTGAGGTCGGGGATCGAATGGCTGGCGCGGCGGCTGCCGAAGTGGCGGACTTCCTTGGGCTCGAGACGGCGGACGGCGCGGGTTGCCATGAACGAAAAGCTCCAGGGGCTGTCTTGACGGGCGAGGAACCGTGCGGCTCCGGACCGAACGCCGGGGAAGCGTTTCAGGCCGGGAGCCGGTCACGACACGGAAGGGCGAAGCGAGGGGGCGGCTGCGGGGCGATCAAGACCAGCAAAAACTATACCGAACGACGGGCGAGACACCAACATCCCGACCATCCGGCGGCCGTTTTCGCAGGTTTTTACTTGATCGAGACCTTGGCGCCGGCCTCCTCAAGCTCCTTCTTCAGCTTCTCGGCGTCGGCCTTCGAGATGCCTTCCTTCACCTTGGCGGGCGCGCCCTCGACCAGGTCCTTGGCCTCCTTGAGGCCGAGCCCGGTCGCCGAGCGCACTACCTTGATGACGCCGATCTTGTTGTCGCCGAACGCGTCGAGGACGACGTCGAACTCCGTCTTTTCTGCGGCCGCCTCGGCGCCACCGGCAGCCGCGCCACCCGCGCCGCCCGGCGCGGCCATGACGACTGCACCGCCAGCCGCCGGCTTGATGCCGTGAACCTCGTCGAGATAGTCGGAGAGTTCCTTCGCCGCCTTGAGCGACAACGCGACGATCTTGTCGCCCAGCTCCTTGGTTTCCTTCGAGAACTCACGCGTTGCTTCAGCCGTTGCCATCGCTCGAGATCCTTTCCCTTCGAATAAAGCCGGCCGCGGAAACAGCCGGCGTGGTGTGTGGTGGGTCTACTGTCTTACCACGAACTTTCGCCGGGTGAAGCCCGGGGCGAAAATTCGCCTGATTACGAGGCCGCCCCCGACTTTTCGAGTTCCTCCACCCGGGAGGAGATCTGGCCGGCGAGCACGCCGCCGAGGGAGCTGATCTGGCCCGAAAGCCGGCTGCCGAGCCCTGCGATCTGACCGCACAGGAGCGAGAGCTGCTCGGCCCGGCTCGGCCACTTGGCCACCGACTTCACGTCGGCGGGCTCCAGCCGCGACCCGTCGAGGGCGCCTCCGCGGAACTCGAAGCCCTCGAACTCCTTGACACCCGAGAGCCGGTCGAGCTCCTTGGCAAGGTCGACCACGTCCTCGCCGCCCCACGCGATGGCGAGCATGCCCTCGTGCTTCTCGAAGGCGGGTGCGAGAGGCGTGTCGAGCGTCGCCCGGCGGGCGAGGCTGTTCTTCACCATCTGGAGATGGATCTTCTTCTTCCGGAGCGTCTGCCGCAATTGCGACGTCTGGATGGCGTCGAGCTTGCCGAGGCTGACGACGATCAGGTCACCGACGCCGGAAAGCCGCGTCCGGAGGTCTTCAACCAGCATGTTCTTGACGAGTTTGCTCATGGGTGTGTCGGCCCCCGTTCGGGGGCGGTTCGGGGTCCGGTCGTCAGGCGGCGACCATGACGCCGGGAGTCATGGTTCCGGAGATCGAGATGCTCTTCACGTATTGGCCGCGGACGCTGTTTGGCTGCAGCGAGAGGATGTGGTCGATGAACGCGCGGATGTTGTCCACAAGCTTGGCGGCGTCGAAGCTCGCCTTGCCCACGACGGCGTGCACGATTCCCGTGGGGTCGTTGCGAAACTCGACCTTGCCGGCCTTGTACTCGCCCACGGTCTTGCCGATGTCGGCGGTCACCGTGCCGGCGCGGGGGCTCGGCATCAGCCCGCGGGGGCCGAGCACCTTTCCGAGCGGGCCGACGAGCCCCATCATGTCGGGAGCGGCGATGCACACGTCGAAGTCGGTCCAGCCCTCCTTGATCTTCTTGGCGAGGTCCTCGGCACCGACCTCCTCGGCTCCGGCTGCACGGGCGTCGTCGGCGAGGTTGCCCTTGGCGAACACGACCACCCGCTTCGACTTCCCGATCCCATGCGGGAGCACGAGCGACCCGCGGATGATCTGGTCGGCCTGCTTGGGGTCGATCCCCAGCCGGATGTGAATCTCGACCGTCTGGTCGAACTTGGTCGGAGGGAAGCTCTTGAGCACCGACACCGCCTCCGCGACGGGCAGGGCGTCTTCCGACTGGGGCTTCTTGGCGAGCATCGCCCGCATGCGCTTCGAGACTGGCACGATGAGGATCCTGAAACGGGGTGAAACTGTGCTGGTGTGTTGCGTGGGTTGGGGGGTGAACGTCAGCCTTCGACGGTGATCCCCATGCTGCGGGCGGTGCCTTCGATCATGCGCCGGGCATGCTCGCCGTCGCGGGCGTTGAGGTCGGCGGCCTTGAGCCGCACGATCTCGTCGAGCTGTGCCCGGGTGACCTTGCCGACCTTGTCCTTGTTGGGAACACCCGAGCCCTTGGCCAGTCCGGCGACCTTCTTGAGCAGCGCCGCGGCCGGCGGGCTCTTGGTGATGAAGTCGAAGGAACGGTCGTTGTAGACGGTGACCACGACCGGGATCGCCATGCCGGCGGCCTCGCGCGTGCGGTCGTTGAACTGCTGTACGAACTGGCCGAGGTTGATGCCGAAGCGACCGAGGGACGTGCCCACCGGCGGGGCCGGCGTGGCCTGACCACCGGGCACCTGGAACTTCGCCTGACCGACCACCTGCTTTGCCATCGTTCTATCCTCGGAATCTCTTCATGGAACCGTGTTGCGTTTCAGACCGACTCGATCTGCCAGTACTCGATGTCCACCGGAGTGGACCGCCCGAAGATGCTCAGCATGACGGTGACCCGGCCGTTGGCCTCGTCGATCGCCTCGACCTCGCCCTCGAAGTTCTCGAAGGTGCCCTCGTTGATCTTCACGCGGTCGCCCTTCTTGAAGTTGATCTTCAGTCGCGGCGCCTCGTCGGCCTTCTCCTCCGCCTTGTTGAGCAGCTTGGCGACGTCCTGTGGCAGCATCGGGCTGGGGCGGCCGGCCGACCCGGTGAAGTCACCGATGCCTCCGGTCTCCCGCACGAGATACCACGTTTCGTCGTTCAAGATCATGTTCACCAGGATGTACCCGGGGTAGAGCTTGCGAGAAACCACGCGTTTTTTGCCACTTTTGAACTCGGTGACCTGCTCCTTGGGCACGACCACCTCGCCGAACCACCGATCCATGCCCTGCATGGAAATCCGTCGCTGCAGGGCGTCGCGGATCGAATCCTCGCGGTTGCTCTGCACCTTGAGGATGTACCACTGCTTCTCGCCCACCGGTTCCGGCTCGTCGTCGCCGGCCACGGCCACGGGCTTGGCGTCCTCGCCGCCGGCGAACGGATCGTCGAGTTCGACGGGGCCGTCGTCCTCCTCTGCGATCATCGGTACCGGCTCGTCGGCCGGCGCCGGATGGGCGGATGCATGCTCGGGCGTCGATTCGTCGTGGGGATGGTCGCTCGTCATGTTCTCGGAAGTCCGTGTGTCACTTGAAGCCCTGGATGGCCCGGAGCACGAACCACCAGAAGAGATCGTATCCGGCCAGGATCGCCGCCAGGGCGAAGATCAGGAAGATGATGACGGCCGAACTGCGGGCAACCTCGCCGGCACTCGGCCACGACACTTTCGTCATCTCCGATTCCACGGCGATGAGGAAGTCGGCGAACCGCGGCACGTTGACCACGCGGTAGGCGAGCCACCAGCCCGCCGCGAGGAGGAGGCCGGGCACCAGGAAACGGTACACGCCGATGTCGGCCCCCCCGGCGCCCGTCGCCAGCGGGTTCGCGTCGGCGAGCCACAGCGGCAGCAACTGCGACAGCCGCCACACGCCGATGGCGAGCGTGATCGCGATGGCCGCGAACGTCGCCTGCCGCGTGACGCGGCCCTGCGAGCGCTTGTAGACCGAGAAGCTCAGGAGCTCGCTCCAGAGACTGCCACCGGCCGCCGTGTTGTCTTGTGTCGTTGCCATGTTTCCCAAGCGCTCCGTCGCGATCCGTCTCCTTCAGGTTCCGAGCAGGGGCGGCGGGGATCGAACTCGCAACCTCTGGTTTTGGAGACCAGCGCTCTGCCAGTTGAGCTACGCCCCTGTGGAAAAGGAGGGGGCCCGGGGTGGGCCCCCTCCCTCGTATCGACAAATAGGTTCAGTCCAGGATCTTGGTCACGACGCCCGAGCCGACCGTCTTGCCACCTTCGCGGATGGCGAATCGCACGCCGTCGTCCATGGCGATGGGCACCATCAGCTCGACCTCCATCTTGACGTTGTCGCCCGGCGAGCACATCTCGACGCCGCCGAGCAGCTTGGTCGAGCCGGTCACGTCGGTCGTGCGGAAGTAGAACTGCGGGCGGTAGCCGGCGAAGAACGGCGTGTGACGGCCACCCTCCTCCTTCGACAGCACGTACACCTCGCACTCGAACTTCTTGTGGGGCTTGATCGACCCCGGCTTCGCGAGCACCTGCCCGCGCTCGATGCCCTCGCGGGCCACGCCGCGGAGGAGGCAGCCGACGTTGTCGCCCGCCTGTCCGCTGTCGAGGACCTTCTTGAACATCTCGACGCCGGTGACGGTCGTCTTCTCGGCCTTGTCCTTGAGGCCGATGATCTCGACCTCGTCGCCCACCTTCACCATGCCCCGCTCGATGCGGCCGGTGGCCACCGTGCCGCGGCCCTCGATCGAGAACACGTCCTCGATGGCCATCAGGAACGGCTTGTCGAGTTCGCGGACCGGCTCGGGGATGTAGCTGTCGACCGCGTCAAGGAGGTCGGCGATGCACTTGTTGGCCTTCGGGTCGGCCGGGCTGTCGTAGGCCGGCTTTCCGGCCCCGCGGATGATCGGCACCTCGTCGCCGGGGAAGCCGTACTTCGTGAGCAGTTCGCGGATTTCCATCTCGACGAGGTCGAGGAGCTCGGGGTCGTCCACGAGGTCGACCTTGTTGAGAAACACGACGAGGGCCGGCACGCCGACCTGCTTGGCCAGCAGGATGTGCTCGCGGGTCTGGGGCATCGGTCCGTCGGCCGCGCTCACCACCAGGATCGCGCCGTCCATCTGGGCGGCGCCCGTGATCATGTTCTTGATGAAGTCGGCGTGGCCCGGGCAGTCGATGTGGGCGTAGTGCCGCTTGTCGGTCTCGTACTCCACGTGGCTGACGGCGATGGTCACGGTCTTCGTCTCGTCGCGAACCGTGCCGCCCTTGGCGATGTCGGCGTAGCTCTTGGCCACGGCGAGGTTCTTGGCCGCCTGCACGGCGACGAGCGCGCCGGTGAGCGTCGTCTTGCCATGGTCGATGTGACCGATCGTGCCGACGTTGACGTGCGGCTTGGTCCGCGTGAACGTGTCCTTAGCCATGCTTTCTCCTCAATGCTCCTCTGAAGTAAAAAAACCGAACGGGTGACTGAACGCTTTCGCCCGTGGAAGAGCTGCTGAAGGGACTTGAACCCTTGACCTCGTCCTTACCAAGGACGTGCTCTACCAACTGAGCTACAGCAGCGGAATTGGCCTCATTGCATCGATAAGCGGGTGAAGGGAATCGAACCCTCGTCTTTAGCTTGGAAGGCTATTGCTCTACCATTGAGCTACACCCGCGTGAGCCACACCCTCGGCGGGTGTCGCAGGAGTGGGGAGTGCAGGATTCGAACCTGCGAAGGCATAGCCATCAGATTTACAGTCTGACCCCTTTGACCGCTCGGGAAACTCCCCTCGTGTTGTGCGTGGTGTGTGGCTGTGACAAAAACCTCGTGGCGGGCCCGCTCGCGCGGACTCCGGGCGGGCGTGGCGTGCGTGAGCTAGCGGCGGGAGTTGAACCCGCAACCTGCTGATTACAAATCAGCTGCTCTGCCAATTGAGCTACGCTAGCGGCCGGCCGAGACCGCGAATCGGGATTGGAATATCCCGTGCAAGACGGTCGTTTTCGCAGGCCGCATTCGCGCCGGGACCGGCTTCCGGAGGGGGACGTGCCCGGAGTCAGCCCAGCACCAGTTCCAGCATCGACACGTCGTCGCTGAAGTCCTCGCGGCCCGAAATCTGCCGCGCCAGCGTCACCAGAGCGTCCATCGGGCTCACCGCGACCGGAGGCGGGGTCCCCAGCGTCTTCAGGAAATCGTCGAAGGCCCACATCGAGCCGTCCGGGCGGCTGATCTCGAACGCCCCGTCGCTGTAGACGAAGAGGCGGGCGCCGGCCGGCACCGAGACAGACCGTGAATCGAATTCCAGCCCATCCACGGCCCCGATCAGCGGGCCGTCGGAATCGAGCAGCACGGGCGGATCTCCCCCGGGGCTCAGGAGCACCGCCGGCGGATGCCCGCCTCCGGCCCAACGCAGCGACCGGGCCACCGTGTCGAACACGCCGTACCAGATCGTGAAGAACATGTCGTTTTGTCGCTCCATTGGAAACGCCTTGTTGAGCGCCGCGAGCACCGCCCCGGGGTCGTGGAAGTCCGTCTGGGGCAGGGCCTCGCTGCGGATCGCATTGAGCGCCGACACGCTCAGCAGCGCCGCCCCCACCCCGTGTCCGCAGACATCCAGCAGGTAGACGGCGAGGTGCGTGTCGTCGAGGTGGTGGTAGCCGAAGGCATCCCCTCCGAGTTCGGCCGACGGGATGAACCGCCAGTCGGCCTCCACCGCCCCCATGCGCTGCGGCTGCGGCAGCAGCGACCGCACGTAGTGCGCCGCCGTTGCGAGATCATTGGCCAGCACCTGCTGGCTCGCCTGAAGCGCCGCGAAAGCCTCGTTTCGCTCGAGGAACGCCGTGTAGCCGCGGGAATGGTAGCGCACGCGGGCCACGAGCTCGAGCCGGTCGGGGAGCTTCACGATGTAATCGTTGGCTCCCAGCGCGAACGCCTCCGCCTTCACCGCGGCCTCCTCCTTCGTGGAGAGCACGATGATCGGCACGTCGCGAAACCGCTCGTCTGCCCGAAACCGCTTCACGAGTTCGAGCCCCTCGATCTCGGGCATCACGAGATCCTGGAGGATCACGGTCGGGCCGGTTTCGGCCGCCACCTCGACCGCCCTGGCCGCATCCTTGCAGAAGTGGAACGCAACCCCCTCCTCGCCGGCGAGCATCCGCCGCACGGCCTCGCCGATGATCGGCTGGTCATCGACGAGCAGCACGCTCACGCCGCGGGCGGAAGGAGTCTTCGGGGTGGCCATGCGACGTAGCGTACCGTGTGCCTGCCCGTAGGACAGACTTCAGCCTGTCATGGCTCAAGTAACGCGCCGGCTCGTGACTGCCCGGCGCCTCTCGCTTGACGTTCGCCTCGGCCCTCCCGGCCTCGGCTCTCTGCATGTCCGCTTCGCTTTCGCCATCCATG
>RFPF01000460.1 GCA_009926295.1 Planctomycetia bacterium | reverse complement strand
CGGCGAGACCGGCACCGGGAAGGAGCTTGTCGCCAAGGCGATCCACCAGCTCTCGCCGCGGGGGAGCGGGCCTTTCGTGCGGGTCAACTGCGGGGCCCTCTCCGAGAGCCTCCTGGAAAGCGAGCTGTTCGGCCACGTCCGCGGTGCGTTCACCGGCGCCATCGCCAACCGCGCGGGCCGCTTCGAGGCCGCCCACACCGGCACGATCTTTCTGGACGAGATCAACTCCACGACGCCCAAGCTCCAGGTGAAACTCCTGCGCGTGCTGCAGGAGCGGGAGTTCGAGCGGGTGGGCGACACCGAGACGATCCGCGTCGACACGCGAGTGATCGCCGCGAGCAATCGCGAGCTGCTCGACGAGGTGGCGAGGGAAAACTTCCGGGAGGATCTCTACTATCGGCTCAACGTGGTGCCGATCTACCTGCCGCCGCTCCGGTCCCGCCGCGAGGACATACCGCAGCTCGTAAGCCACTTCCTCGAACTCTACAACGAGGCCAACGACCGCTACGTCGTCCACATCCAGAAGGATGCGATGGATGCCCTCACCCGCTACCACTGGCCCGGGAACGTTCGCGAACTGCAGAACGTCGTCGAGCGGTGCGTCGTGATGGCCGCCGGCGACGAGCTCACGCTCGAACTTCTGCCACCGGCGATGCGCGGGGACAAGCCCGCCATCTCGATACCTGGCCGCGGCGGTGATCTCGACAGCCTCGCCCGTGACCTCGTCGAGCAGGGCGTGCAGACCGCGCCGCCCAACGACGAAAACCTGTTCGACAGGATCGTGAGCCGCGTGGAGCGCGAACTCATCTCCCAGATGCTCGCCGCCTGCGACGGCGTGCAACTCAAAGCCGCCGCCCGCCTCGGCATCAACCGCAACACCCTGCGCAAGAAGCTCCTCGAACACGGCCTCGAAGAGGCGTGAGCCGGTCCGGGCTCGGGCACGCGCGAACGCGATCAACCCGGCTTCGGGCTCCCCACATCCCGTGCTCCGGACGTTCGCTGCGCGCTTCCTGGGCTTCGCTCGCTCGGACTCACTGGCGCTCCGCCATCCTGGCTTCGCTGGTGAGTAACGCCGGCTCCCGGGACATGGGGAGGCTGAAGCCTT
>RFPF01000459.1 GCA_009926295.1 Planctomycetia bacterium | reverse complement strand
CGCGTCGTGCACCTGGCTCACGAGTCGGATGCCGCCGTCGGATTCACGCTCGAAGCGGGTGCGGGCGACGCATGGGCGCCGATCGCGCGGGTGATGGTTCCAGCGAAAGGCTACGCCTTTCACGTGTTGCCCCGCGACGTGTCGGGCGACTGGGTGCGGGTGAAGACCGATGGCGACGCCGCGAATGCCACGGCCATCTTCCGCTACGGCACCCGCGGTGGCGCGCACGAAGACGCAAGCCTCTTCGCGGCCCTGGCCGATGCCGGATCGACGGAGCCGTGGGTCGGCGCCGTCGTGCGGAGCGGCGACGGGGAGTCGCTGCCGCTCGACGTGCTGGCAACCGAGGTCGCCGCCGACGGCCGGTCGGCCGATGCACGCGCGTGGCGCGTCGCCGTCGATCACCCGCCCGAGGCCCGGGCCGCCGATGATCCCGTGGCGAAGATGCTTCGGGAGAAGGCCGTGCCGACGTCGCCCGACGTCTCGTTCGACGCGGCCAGCGTGATCCTCACCGAGGGCCCGAAGCGGTTCCGGCTCCCCAAGCCCCTCGATGCGAAGGTCGCGGCGGCGTATGAACAGCCGTTTGCGACGGGCTGGCCGCGCGGACTGCGCGAGGTCGTCACCGAACGCAGCCTCCTCAATGCGGCTGGAACGTTTTACGTCCTGCCACGAGTGACGAGCGGCGGCGCGGCGAAGATCCAGCCGGTGTGCAGCCACGGCAAGCGGATCACCGACTTCTGCTCGTGGCGCGGGCTGCTCGTGCTCGGCGGCGTGCGGCAGGAGGCCGCGGCCCTGCCGCCCGACGGGCCGCACCTCGCGCGTGATCGGCAGCACGGACATGACTGGAGTGAGCTCGCACGGCCCGGCAGTCTGGGTGGGCGACATCGACGAACTCTGGAAACTGCCCGAGCCGACCGGCCGCGGCGGCCCATGGCACGAGACGGCCGTCGAGCCTGGCGTGCCGAGCGATCCCTATCTCATGGGAGGCTACGACCAGAAACGGCTCGACGTGTCGCAGGATGGCGATCGCGTTGTCCACGTGGCCGTCGAGATCGACCCTGCCGGCGACGGCGAGTGGTTTCCATACGCCACGCTCGACGTGCCCGCAGG
>RFPF01000458.1 GCA_009926295.1 Planctomycetia bacterium | reverse complement strand
TGGCCCGCACGTAGCGGCGGTCCGCCGACACGACGGCCATTGCGAACATGTTCGTGCCCTCGGGGAGCGTCGTGATCACCGGCTGGTAGCCGGTCGCACCGCCGCGGCCGAACGGGGGGCCGGAAACCGGGCGGCCGACGCCGGCACCGCTGCGGCTCTGTGAGAGGGAAGCCGCCGCACCGGGGTCGTCGATTCCGGCGAGTTGCTGGGCGAGAATGGCGCGGCCGATGTTCTGCTGCACGGCCACGTCCTGCGCCACCTGGGCGTCGAGGAGGGGCTCGCGGCGGCGACCCTCCGGAACGTCGACGGTGAGCAGGATGTCATCGGCGCCGAGCGGCACCTGGCGCCTCAGTTTCTGCTCTCGATCCGTTCCCTTGTGGAGGGTCATCTCGGCAGTGATCGTGTCGGCGGCAACCTTGCCGACGCTCCGCCTCACGAGGAGCCGGTAGTGCCCGGGAAACGCCTGAGCAGCCACGTAGCGCTCCCGTTGCGTGGCGTTCGCTGGATCGGTCGCCACCGCAGTGTCGCCGAGGAGGGTGCCGCCCGACGTGGACCGCGGCGCGGCCACCGAGCAGACGGTTCCCGGGGGCTCCTCCACGACGAGGTCGACGTCGGCGTCGCCGTTCCAGGAGATCTCCACCTCGAGGTCGCGCACGAGTGCCTCGTCGACGGCCGCCTGGAAGGAGGCCGCCTCCTCCGCCTTCCCTTCCTGGCGGAGTTTCTCGATGGTCGCCTTGGCGAGCCGGGCAGCCCGCGAGGCGACGTCCTGCTGGTCGGCAGGCCAGTCGTGCGACAGCACGCCGGCGCAGGCCCAGCGCAGAGCGGCGACGTCGTCGGTGCGGGCCGCGAGCGCCATGCCGACGGCGAAGGCTTCGCGGTTCGCCGGGTCGAGCCGGGTCACCTGCTTGCAGATTCGGATCGCCTGCTTGAGCGAACCGAAGCGGGCGAGATAGTTGGCCAGCGCGAGCAGGTCGGTCGGGCTGGCGGCGAAATCGGCGGCCGACAGGAGGGCCCGCTCGACGTCCGCCCGCGGCCTGCCCGCTGCGTCGAGGGCGACGGCCAGCGCTTCGTACATCCAGGGCTCCACGTACCCCAGCGAAATGGTCGCCG
>RFPF01000457.1 GCA_009926295.1 Planctomycetia bacterium | reverse complement strand
GCGTGAACCTAATAGACGCCGACCGTCGTCGTCGCCGCGAGGGCGCGGAAGGGGCGGACGCCGCTGATGCCGTCCCATGGATACTTGGCATACGGTCGTTCGCGCTCGCCCTCGTCGCGTTCGAGGAAGCCCGGGATGAACGTCTCCTGCGTGAGCGTCGTCAGGCGGACGCGGCCGGTGCCGCCGTAGGGAACCACCTCGTCGGGGTTGTCGAAGTCAACCACCTCGATGACGGCCCGCGGCTGCGGCGCGTAGTAGGCGATCGTGTAGCCGTCGGCGGGCACGACCGGCCGCGAGGCGGCGAGGCCCATGAGCGTGTTGCCGTAGGTCGGCGTCATGTAGGCGCCGTCGAGGAGTTCCTCCACGGCGAAGCGGGTCCACTGCGGCGTGAACTCCGTGCCGCCGGAGAAGATGCCGGTGATGCCCGCCTTGCGGATCGTCGTGCCCTTCTTCTCGAGGGCGAGGGCGAGGGCTTCGAGAAGCTTGGGCGTGGTGAACATGCAGCGGACGTCGTGGCCCGCCTCGAGGATCGTGATCGCCTGGTCGATGCAGTGCTGCTTGTACGCCTCCAGGTGCTCCATCCAGCCCTTCTGGATGAGCTTGATCACCCAGCGGGGATCGAGATCGACGCAGAAGCAGATGCCGCCACGGTATTGCGCGAGATGCTCGATCGAGAGCCGCAGCCGCCGCGGGCCCGAGGGGCCGAGCATGAGCCAGTTCGCACCGCGTGGAAAATACTGGTCGGGGAGCGTGTCGCTGAACATCTCGTAGTCGGTGCGGAAGTCGCGGTGGTTGACCCGCGACTTCGGCACCCCCGTCGTGCCGCCGGTCTCGAAGACGTACATCGGCTTGTCGGCGAGCCCCTTCGGCACCCACCGCCGCACCGGGCCGCCGCGGAGCCACTCGTCCTCGAACGGCGGAAACTTCTTCAGGTCCGCGTAGCACTTCACGTCGGTGAGCGGGTTGAACGGGAGCGACTTCGCGTACTCGAGCCAGAACGGGCAGCCGGTGGATTCGTGGAAGTGCCACGCCATCATCTCGACGGTGTGTGCGTCGAGCGCGGCGCGGGCGGCTGCGACGGCGGCGTCGCTCGCGACCTCGAAGACTGGGACCTGGGTGGGG
>RFPF01000456.1 GCA_009926295.1 Planctomycetia bacterium | reverse complement strand
CTAGTGCTCTAACCAACTGAGCTATAGCCACCGCGAACGTGACAGATTCTAGCACACTTTCCCCGCCGTCCACGGGTGCCTGCGGCGCCCGGACGACACGGCTGCGCCGGTTCACTCCCGGCGGCGGGAATCGATCACGATCGTCACCGGACCGTCGTTGACGAGGGACACCAGCATGTCGGCACCGAACACGCCACGTTGCACTGCCCGGCCCACGAGCGGTTCGAGCATCGCCAGGAATCGCTCGTAGAGCGGGATCGCCTCGTCCGGCCTGGCGGCGGCGGTGAATCCGGGGCGGTTGCCCTTCTTGGTGCTCGCATGGAGCGTGAACTGGCTCACCACGAGCGCCTCGCCACCGATCTCCCGGATGTCGCGGTTCATCCGACCTTCATCGTCTGAAAAAATCCGCATCCGCGCGATCTTCTCCGCGAGCCAGGCGACGTCGTCCTGGGTGTCGCCGACTTCGATGCCGACGAGGATGGCGAGCCCGACGCCGATCCTGGCGACTTCGTCGCCGCCGATCGTCACGGACGCCTCTCGCACCCGCTGCACCACGGCCCGCATGTCAGCCGTCGCCTCCCCCGAGCCGCCGCCGGATCTCGGCCAGGCGTTCGGCGAGGTCGCGCTCGAAGCCGCGGTCGGTCGGCTCGTAGTAGCGGCTTTCCACGCCGAGATAGTCCTGCGCGGCGATGCCGTCGGGGGCGTCGTGCGCGTATTCGTAGCCCTGGCCGTGGCCGAGCCGCCTGGCCCCGGCGTAGTGCTTGTCCTGGAGGTGCCGCGGCACGGGCAGCACCCGCTTCTCGCGGACGTCGCGCCGGGCCGCCCCGATCGCCGTCGTGCAGGCGTTGCTCTTGGGCGCGAGCGCGAGATACGTGACGGCCTGCGCGAGCGTGAGCTGGCACTCCGGCAGCCCCACGAACTCCGTCGCCTGCATCGCGGCCACCGCGATCATGAGGGCCCGCGGATCGGCGTTGCCAACATCCTCACTGGCGAGGATCACGAGCCGCCGGGCGAGGAACCGCACATCCTCGCCCCCTTCGAGCATTCGCGCGAGCCAGTAGAGGCCGGCGTCGGCGTCGCTGCCACGGATGCTCTTGATGAGGGCGCTCGCGCAGTCGTAGTGCGT
>RFPF01000455.1 GCA_009926295.1 Planctomycetia bacterium | reverse complement strand
AGCGCCCCCGGCTCGGGCACGATCACGAGGTTCACCTGCCCGGCGGTTGCCGTGTCGAGCTGGAAGTATTTGCCGCTCGAGCCGACCGACGGCATCGTGCCGAGGGTGACCGTGCCACTGGTGAACGTGCCGCCGGAGTAGTTGAAGAGCCGCCAGGTCGTATAGTCGGCCACGGTCGCGAAGTCGCCCGTCCCAGCCACGTTGAGGATTCCGGCGAGCGCGAAATCGCCGGTGACCTCGACGAGGTCGTTGATCCCGCCCCCGACCGTGGGGTCGCTGGCGTTCAGCTCGAAATTCAGGATCGACGAATCGACCAGCGAGAGCCCCGCCGTCGTGGAGAGCGTGCCCGGGCTGTTGCCCGGGGCGAGGATGCCGCCGTTCGCAACGGCGACGAAGCCGTTGATGGTGCCGGAGCCGCCGAGAATGGCGGCGTTCGCCACGTTCACGCCGCTGGCCAACGCGCCGTCCACGGCGAGGGTGCCGGCCGAGATCGTCGTCAGGCCGGAGAAGGAATGGGAACCCGAGAGCGTGAGCAGGTTCGCACCGGTCTTCTCGAGGCCGCCTGAGCCGCCGATCGCGGTCGAACGGGTGCCGCCGCCGGAGAACCGGACGGTGCCGCCGGCGAGGGTGATTGCCGAAGTGTCAGCCACGCTGCCGGCACCGGAGAACTCGAGGACGCCGGCATTGATCGTCGTGGGGCCCGAGTAGATCACGATACCTGACGCGCCGGAAAATACCTGCGTGCCGCTGCCGCTCTTGGTGATCGAGAGGTCGGAGTTGATGCCACCCGCTGCGTTCCGGACGATTCCAGAAAAGGCGTATGACGTGCCCGATGCGACGTTCAGCGTGAGCGTGGCAGGCGCGTTGCTCGTGTTATCCGCCGCGGATTCGACAATCAGGATGCCGCCCGTCGCCGCCGTCGAGTCCACGCCGGCGAGCGTCTGGCTGAAGCCCTGCTGCGACAGCCGGCGGTTGTTGGAGGTCGCGGAGAATCGGAGCACCGTGGCCGTGGGCAGGGCATCCACGACACCGAGACGAAGATTGCCATTCGCGAGGGTCGTGTCGCCGGAATAGGTCGAAGCTGCCGCGAGCGTCAGGGCCAAGCCGCCGTCCTTCGTGAGGCCGCCCGTGCCGC
>RFPF01000454.1 GCA_009926295.1 Planctomycetia bacterium | reverse complement strand
GGCGACGAGCCGAGCCGGCGAGGTTTGCCGGGACGTGCGGGGTGTCCATGCGCGGGTTTTCCTCCCGGAGCCGTCGGAGTGCGTTGGCCCCCCGACGGTTTCTATAATAATGATGGAGTCTGTCGTGAAAAATCGCAAAAGGCACCGCCGGCACGATGAGGCCTCGGCCCACCAGGAGGCCTTTTATATTTGCGACTCCTGCGGCGAGGAGATCGTCGTGCCGGTCGACGTGTCGGCCGGCGCCCGCCAGGATTACGTGGAGGACTGCCCGGTCTGCTGCCACCCCATGAGGCTGCACGTGGAGATCGACCCGGACGGCGAGGCCCACGTGGAGGGCGAGCACGAGTGAGCGGGCCCGAGCCGATGATCCGGCCATGCGACGGTGCCGGTTCACATATACTTTCCGGGTGCGGCACGAGGCCGCGGTGATCCCGCCCCGCCGTGCCACACCATGCCCTGGTCGCTGCCGCATTCCCGCGAGCCCGAACTGATGGACGATCCGTCCATCGACGAGGCGGAGCATCTCCAGGCATTGACGGCGCTCGCGCGGATCAACGCCGTGTCGCGGACGGGGGCACGCCTCGCCGCCGCCGTCGCCGAACTGCTGGGCGACGATTGCCGCGGAGCCACCGTGGTCGACGTCGCCTGCGGTGGCGGCGACGTGACGACCGACCTGGCCCGCCGGCTGCGCGGCCGTGGCGTGACGGTGGTCGGGATCGACGTCAGCGAGCGGGCGATCGCGAGGGCCAGGCGGGCCTCGGCCCGCCGCGCGGTCGACGTGTCGTTCGAGGTCTGCGACGTGCTCGCCGACGGCTGCCCGCCCTGCGACGTGAACGTGAGTTCGCTGTTCCTCCATCATCTCGACGACGGTCCGGCCCGCGGCCTGCTCGAGCGGATGGCGACGGCGGCACGGCGCGGGATCGTGGTCTCCGATCTCGTTCGCAGCCGGCTCGGCCTCGGCCTGGCGATCATCGGCACCACCTGCCTCTCGGCATCGCGGATCGCGCGGATCGACGGGCCGCTGTCGGTGAGGGCCGCCCGCACGCCGCATGAATACAGGGCCTTGTGCGTTGCGGCGGGAATCGGCGCGGCCGCGATCCGGCGAGTGTGGCCCGAGCGGGTCGTGATCCAGTGGCGCCGGCCTC
>RFPF01000453.1 GCA_009926295.1 Planctomycetia bacterium | reverse complement strand
CACGCGGTGGTAGAAGTCGCGGGCGAGGCCGCCGATCACGGCCTTGTTGCCGGTATCCGTCCAGCCGAGGCCGCCGCTCGAGAGGCCGCCCAGATGCCGGTCGGGCGAGACGATGATCACCGACCTGCCCATCCGCTTCGCCTGCACCGCCGCGATCACGGCGGCCGCCGACCCCCCGTAGATCACCAGATCCCGCGACGCCCGCGATGCATGGAATCCGGCCTCCACAGGGCGGCCCGCCACGAGCCAGAGGCATCCGACGAGCAGCCTGGTGGGGATGCGTGGGCAACGCACGGCAGTTCAGTTCTTCTTCACCGTCGCGATGTAGGCGTACCGGTTGGCCACCGATTCGAACGTCACTTCGGCCCTGCCCGAGCCGCCGAGCTGCGTGAGCGCCTCGTGCACCTCCGGCCGGTAGTGGACATGGAACAGCGAGAGCCAGCGCTTGAGGCCGGCCGCGAACCATCCCGGCAGGTCCTTCTGGTCCCAGAAGTCGACGATCAGCATCTCGCCACCGGGTTTGAGATTGGCGAGCGCCGCCTCGATCGCCCCCGGCCAGGTCGGCACCATCGACAGGCAGTAGGAAAAGTAGATGGTGTCGAAGGGCATGTCGCGGCCGAACATCCGTTGGGCGTCGAGCTGCTCCGCGAGTCCCTGCCGCAGCGTGATCGGCGGACGCCCCCCCCTGCCCACCCGTGAGCGGGCGATGCTTGCGGCCGCCGTCTCCAGCATCTCGTGCGACGCGTCGAGGCCGAAGAGTTCCCCGGGCGCGGGCCTCCGGGCGAGGCGGATGAGGTTGCGGGCGGTGCCACAGCCGACTTCCAGGGTGGCGGTGGCGGGCGACGTCGTCACCTTGGCGAGCAGCCGGTCGCGGCCGAGGAGATAGTAGGCCCTCGTCAGGTCGTACACGTGCCGCGTGAAGCGGTACATCCGGTCCATCGCCACGGCATGGTCGGACGGGCCGCCGCCACGGTTGTTGGATGACGACACGGCCGGCCTCCCCCGGACGTCGCTCATGGCGTCGGCAGCATCTCGTAGAGATGGAACATGCCGTAGATCGCGGAACGATCCTGTGCATGAAGCGCTCTCGACTTTTCGACGTCGTAGAAGAATCGGCCACGGATCTCGGGCGGCAAGGCGGCCTCCAC
>RFPF01000452.1 GCA_009926295.1 Planctomycetia bacterium | reverse complement strand
AATCCTCCTCATACGAGCGGAGTGAGACAGCATTTCTCTCGTTAGAGAACCGCAGCCGGCGACCATGACAAACAGAGCGGCTCATCCAGACGAATTCAGAGCGGCCCGGGCGAGCGCTGCGGTTTCCTCGAAGGACTTGAGCCCGGCCACGGCCCCCAGCCCGGTGACGCAGCATGCCGCCGTCGCGGCCCCGAGAAGCCCCGCCTCCTCCAGCGGCATGCCCCGCACGACGCCCGCCAGCAGGCCCGCCAGGAATGAATCCCCTGCCCCGGTGGTGTCGGCCACGGGCCCGGGCGCAGGCACGCACGGAATCTCGAGCCACGCGCCCGCCTGCGGACTGAGCACGACTCCCTGCGCCCCCAACTTCACACCCACGATCCCCGCCGCACCGTGGCTCCGATAGCAGGCCACGATCTCTCGCGGATCGCGGAGGCCTGTCTGGTGCATCGCTTCGTCGAGGCTCGGCACGTAGAGATCGACGTGCTCGAGCGCCGGGGCGAGTGCCGCGAGCGTGCCGCCGTCACCGCCGGTCTCGAGCGCCATGAGGCCCCCCCCGGCCCGGATCGTCGCCAGCGCCTCGGCGAGCACCGGTTCGAGCGCGGGGAGAAGGCCGACGTAGCCGACGAGGGCGACCCGCGAGCGTGACCAGAGGTGCGTGTGCCGGCGGATAAACGCCAGGTCGAGCGCGTGCGGGGCGCCGACGTGATGCGCGAAACTCCGCTCGCCGCTCGGGTCGATGAGCACGGCCGTGGTGCTCGTCGCGAGGGACGGGTGCGACTCGATCCCGGCGGCGTCGATGCCCTCGGCTGCCAGACGCCCCCGCACGAAGTCGCCCCACGGGTCGGTGCCCACGAGGCTCGCGGCCGCCACCCGCAGGCCAAGCCGACGCATGGCGATCCCGCTGTTGCACACGATGCCGCCCGTCGTAGCCTCGATCGGATCGACGTGGAACAGCCGCCCGGCCCCCACGGGCGTTGAGAGTGGCACGGGCCGCACCAGGATGTCGGCCACGCAGGTGCCGCAGACGACGCAGTCGAATCCGGATGAATCGGCCATCGGTATCAGGAAACGATCTCGTGGATCACGTGGCCGTGGACGTCGGTCAGCCGCCGCTGGATGCCGTTGTTGTAGATGGAGAGCTTCGTGTGGTCGATGCCGAG
>RFPF01000451.1 GCA_009926295.1 Planctomycetia bacterium | reverse complement strand
CTGGTGGTGATCGGCGGCGGCTACATCGGCCTCGAACTCGGCAGCGTGTGGCGCCGGCTGGGGGCGAGGGTCACGGTGCTCGAATACGCCGACCGCATCCTGGCGGGCCTCGACGCCGACATCGCGGCGGAGGCGTTGCCGCTGTTCCGCAAGCAGGGGCTCGACATCCGGCTGGGCGTCAAGGTGAAGGGGGCCCGTGCCGTGGGTTCGCGGTGCGTGGTGGAGTGCGAGGGGCAGGAGCCGATCGAGTGCGACCGCGTGCTGGCTGCGACGGGCCGCCGTCCGGCGACGGCCGACCTCGGCCTCGAGACGGTCGGGATCCGGACGGATGCGCGGGGCTTCATTCCCGTCGACGGCCACTTCCGCACCTCGGCTGCGGGCGTGCACGCGATCGGAGACTGCATCGCGGGGCCGATGCTCGCCCACCGGGCCGAGGAGGACGGCGTGGCCTGCGTCGATGCGATGCACGGCCGCTGGGCGCACGTCGACTACGATCTCGTGCCCGCGGTCGTGTTCACGCACCCCGAGATCGCCGCCGTGGGGAAGACGGAGGAGCAGCTCGTCGCGGCGGGCACGCGGTTCAAGAAGGGGGTCTTCCCGTTCCGGGCCAACGGCAGGGCTCGGACGATCAACGACACGAACGGCAAGGTGAAGGTGCTCGCCGACGCCGAGACGGATCGCGTTCTGGGGATACACATCATCGGCCCCTCTGCCGGCGACCTGATCGGCGAGGCGGCGGCGGCGATGAACTTCGGCGCCACTTCGGAGGACATCGCCCGCGTCTGCCACGCGCATCCCACGCTGCCGGAGGCCCTCAAGGAGGCGGCACTCGCCGTGCACGGCCAGGCCATCCACGCCTAATTTCAGGCAGGGCGAGCCATATCACCACCGCCAGCCGATGCCGGCGTCGGAGAAGAACGGGGCGGCCAATTCGCTGAGCCCCCACCCCACGCGGAGGCCGATTTCGAGGTTCTTCGTGATCATGTAGTGGGTGCCGGGGCTGAAGAACGGGCGATTGACGTTGATCGGCAGTCCCTGGGGAAACGTCCCGAAATATTCCGCATGCACCTCCCAGCGCTCCGTGACCGGCATCCGCAGCGCCATTGAAAGCGCCATCAGCCTGAAGAAGAATGCCGACGGCGTGACCGAATCGCTGAGCGCGGAAGACA
>RFPF01000046.1 GCA_009926295.1 Planctomycetia bacterium | reverse complement strand
CATTCACGTCCCAAAACTTGACGGCGCCGTCGAGGCTCCCGCTCACGAGCCGCGACCCGTCCGCGGAAAAGGCCAGCGACGTCACCCAGTCGCGGTGACCCTTGAGCGTCGCGAACTCCTTGCCATCGGCCATGGTCCAGAGCTTGATCGCGCGGTCGGCGCCGGCCGTCGCGAGTCGGGAGCCGTCGGGCGAAAACGCCACCGCCCAGACCGCGTCGCCGTGCCCCTCCAGCTTCGCCTTCTCCGCGCCGTCGGCCGCGTTCCACAGTTTCACGAGTTTGTCCCCGCCGCCGGTGGCGATCGTGCCGCCGTCCGGCGAAAAGGCCACTGCCGTCACGGGGCCCGCATGTGCGGCGATCGCCTTCGACTCCTGCCCGGTCGTCGCATCCCAGAGGACGACCTGCCCGTCCTCGCCTGCCGTCGCGAGCTTCGTGCCGTCGGGGGAGAAGGCCAGCGACCGCACCCAGCCCTTGTGCTTTCGGAGGTCGTGCTTCGCAGCCCGAGCCGGCAGGTCCCAGAGCTTGACGAGTCCGTCGTAACCCGCCGTGGCGGCTCTGGCACCGTCCTTCGAGACCTGAACGGCCCACACGGTCGTGGGGTGCCCGGCGAGATCACCGACGCGCGAGCCGTCGGCCTTCCACACGACGACGTCCCCGGGCCGATAGAGAAGGCTTTCGCCGCCGGCCGTCACCAAAAGCGAACCGTCGCCCGCGTAGTCGGCCGCGATCACCCACCTTTTGAAGTCGCCGAGATTCGCCGCCGGGGCCGGCTGGGCGGGCGCGGCCGGCGGATCCGCGGCGCGGAGCGATCCGGTGGCCGCCGCCACGACCACGAGGGCCGCAAGGACGGGACGCATCCGCGAAACGTCGATGACTTTCATGGGGGCATCTCCTGATTGGTCACGGGGAAGAGTATAGTTCCGGCCGATCACCCGATTCCATCAGGGAAACACCGTCCCATGGCCGCCGCCACCCGTCGCAGCGCGTCCCGAAGCGTCACCAGATCCACGGGCAGGGAGGCCGTGCTCGTCGCGAGCGGCGATCTTCGCGAGGAGGCCAACCGCGTCTGCTGGCCCGCCCAACAGGCCCTCGAGGCCGACCTCGCGACGGCCTTCGCCGCGGCCGGCTGGAAACTCAGGCGCGGCCATGCGGCCACGAGGTCGCGCGGCCATGGTTTTCTCGCCAGCGCGCGCGAGGGTCTCGACGTCTTCGCGACGATCGATCCGGACGCACCGCTCGTGGTGGCCGAGGCGGTCTGGCAGTATTCCAACCACGTCCTCCCCGGGCTCACCACGCACTCCGGCCCGATTCTCACCGTGGCCAACTGGTCGGGCCAATGGCCGGGCCTCGTCGGCATGCTGAACCTCAACGGCTCACTCTCGAAGGCCGGTGTCCCCTACGCCACGCTCTGGGCCGACGACTTCGCGAGCCCGACGTTTCGCCGCCACCTGCAGTCCTGGCTCGACACGACCCATGTGCACCACGACACGAGCCACGTCGTGCCGCTCGAGCGGGTCTCGATCCCGCGGCCACTCGCCCAGGCGGCGGCGACGATCGCCACGGAACTGCGTCAGAGGAAGGCGCTGATGGGCGTCTTCGACGAGGGCTGCATGGGGATGTTCAACGCGATCATTCCCGACCAGCTCCTGCATGCGACGGGGGTGTTCAAGGAGCGGCTCAGCCAGAGCGCCCTGTATCACGAGACGACCCGCGTCTCCGACGCCGAGGCCCGTGCCGTCTTCCGCTGGCTCGAACAGGCCGGCATGCGGTTCCACTTCGGCCGCGACGAGGCCCGGGATCTGACGCGGGCGCAGGTGCTCCTGCAGTGCAAGCTGTACGTCGCCACGCTGCGGATCGCCGATCGCTTCGGCTGCGATCTCGTGGGCATCCAATACCAGCAGGGGCTCAAGGACCTCCTGCCGGCGAGCGATCTCGTGGAGGGGATGCTCAACGACTCGAAGCGGCCGCCGGTCACGGCGGAAGGCTCGAACCGCGTGCTCTGGAAGGGCAGGCCGCTGGTCCACTTCAACGAGGTGGACGAGTGCGCCGGCCTCGACGGCCTCCTCACACAGCGGGTGCACGAGGCCCTCGGGCAGCCGGTGGAGAACACGCTCCACGACATCCGCTGGGGGGATTGGGACCAGTCGCACTCGACCGACCAGTGGGTGTGGGTGTTCGAAATCTCCGGTGGGGCGCCGCCGGCGCACTTCACGGGCGGCTGGAGGGGGGCCGAGGGCTTCCGCCAGCCGCCGATGTACTTCCGGCTCGGCGGCAGCACGCTCGCAGGTGTGAGCAGGCCCGGAGAGATCGTCTGGAGCCGCATCTGGGTGGACGGCACGAGCGGTGCGGAAAAACTCCGCATGGATGTCGGCCGCGCCCAGGTCGTGAAGCTGCCCGACGAGGAGACCCGGCGCCGGCTCGACGCCACGACGCCGCAGTGGCCGATCATGCACGCGGTGACCTACGGGATCTCGCGCGACCAGATGATGGCCCGCCACAAGGCGAACCACATCCAGGTGGCGTACGCGAAGGACGCCGCCGCGGCCGACAAGGCCGCGCTCCTCAAGGCGGCGGCGGCCCGCGATCTCGGCATCGACGTGAGTTTCTGCGGCACCCGCGGCCACGGCGTGTCGCCGACCCTCCGTTGGGACGCCTGATATTCGAGCGTCACCTCGGTGGCTTGATTGCCGGCTCGGGGGCGGCAAAAGTCTCGTCGCGTGGGCCGCGGCGGCCCAATGCTCCTCGAGCGTTCGCCGACCCCCTCGCCTCCCCGTTCCTATCCACGAGGGCACGTCTTATGAAACGCACCGGCTTCCTCGGCATCGACGCGGGCACCCAGGGACTCTCGGTGATCTTCACCGACGACGCGTTGACGATCCTCGCCGCCGGCGAGGCGGGCTACGAGATGGTGCCCGGGCTCGCGGGAGACTGCTACGAGCAGGCCCCCGCCGACTGGGAGCGGGCGCTCGGGGCGGCGATGCGCGACCTGCGGGCGAAACTTTCCGCGCTCGGCATCGAGCCCGACGTCCGGGCGATCGGCATCTGCGGGCAGATGCATGGCGAGGTGCTCGCCGACGACCTCGGCCGGTCGCTGGGACCAGCGCGGCTGTGGTGCGACGGCCGCAACGAGGCGGAAGGGCACGAGCTCACCGAGCGGCTCGGCGTGAAGTGCCCGAAAAGGATCACGAGCGCCCGGTGGCTGTGGACGATCCGCAATCGGCCGGACGTGGCGACCAGGACGGCGCACATGACGACGCCCGCCGGCTGGCTCGCCTTCCGGCTGACCGGCGCGTGGCTTCTCGGCATCGGTGACGCGGCGGGCATGTTCCCGATCGACCAGGCGACGCTCGACTACGACGCCCGGCTCCTCGCCGACTTCGACGCGCTGGTGCACGCGGGCGCTGGCGGCCGCGGAGTCAGACCGCTTCGCGACCTGCTGCCGAAGGTCCGCCGGGCGGGCCAGGACGGCGGGTCACTCGACGGCCACGGAGCGACGCTCCTCGGCCTCCCCGTGGGCACGCCCGTGGCCCCCGCCGAGGGCGACCAGCCGGCCGCCCTCACCGGCTCGCTGATCGGCGTTCCCGGCACGGTCTCGATGAGCTTCGGCACGAGCGTGGTCGCCAACGCCGTCGGCGACCGGCCGTTCAGGGGAATAGCACGCAGTGTCGATCACTTCTGTGCCCCCGATGGCAAGCCGATCAACATGGTCTGGCTGCGGAACGGCACGACGGCGCTCAACGCGGTCGTCGAGATGTTCGGCCGGGCGAGCGGCGGCGGACGGGGCGACGGCTTCGCGGCGGTGATCCCGCAACTGCTCTCGGCTCCCGACGACTGCGGCGGCCTCGCCGCCCTCCCCTTCATGGACGACGAGCCGGGCCTCGGCGTCTCGCGCGGCGGCTCGGCCTGCATCGTGGGGCTCAACGAGAAAAACGCCATGCCGGGCAACGTGGCCAAGGCGATGCTGCTGGCGACGATGTTCGACCTCCGGCTGGGCAGCGAACCGCTCGACGACCAGCACTTTCCCCGGAACGAGATCGTGCTTTCGGGCGGCCTCGCGAAGACGCCGGCCCTCGGCCAGCTGCTGGCCGACGTCTTCAACGCGCCGGTCGTGATCCTCGACGGCGCCGCCGAGGGCACGGCCTGGGGCGCGACGCTCATGGCCAAATACCGCGCGCTCGCCCTCGCCGGCCGCGCCCCGGACTGGGCCGCGTTCCTCGCGAGCCACGCCTCAGGCACACCGACCCGCTTTACGCCACGCGCCGCCACCGTCGGAATCCTCGCCGACCGCTACGCCCGCCACCGCCGCCTCGTCGCCCTGCACGGCCAGCTCGAGAGCATCGGACCGTAGGACATCGGACCGTAGGACAGGCTTCAGACTGTCTCTTCATTGCACACCGGCTTCGGGCTCCCCGTGTCCCGTCGCCGGACGTTCACTGCGGGCCTCCAGCCCTCCGCTCACTCGACTCCTCCTCGCTGCGCCTTCCATGGCTACGCTCGTCGTCATACGCCGGCTCCCGGGACACGGGGAGCCCGAAGCCTCCTCGACTGGCACGACTGAAAAAGGGGGAGGCGAGGGGTTGCCCCTGCCGTTGAGCCGGCGTGACTGACCAGAGAAGCCATGGATGGCGCAGCGTTAATCGGTCAGAGTGAACGCAGCCCGGAGGGCGCAGTGAACGTCCGGCGAAACGGTACGGGGCAACCCCGAGCCGGATGAGGTGAGTCGGGGGAAACCAGAGGCAGGCATCATCGCATCCTGCACGCAACCCGCCTCACGACACTTTGAGCATGCGTTCGAGCGCGGTGAGCGCCCAGCGTGCCGTCTCGTCGTCGACACGGATCACGTTCACGGGCTTGCCCCGTTCGAGATGCTCGAGGCTCCAGCAGAGATGCGCGAGGTCGATGCGATACATCGTGGCGCACATGCACACGACCGGCGACAGGAATCGGATCGTCTGCTCGGGATGGTTCTGCTCGAGCCGCTTGACGAGGTGCAGTTCCGTGCCGATCGCCCACGTGGTGCCCGGCGACGCCGCCTCGACCTGCTTGAGGATGTAGCTCGTCGAGCCGACGAGGTCGGCCTTGTCGACCACCTCCATCGAGCACTCCGGGTGGACGAGCACCTTCACGCCCGGAAGGTTCGCCCGCATGGCGTCAACGTGCTCCGGCTTGAACATCGCATGCACGCTGCAGTGTCCCTGCCAGAGGATGACGCGGCTCTTCTCGAGCTGCCCGCGAGCGTTGCCGCCGAGCGCGGGGTCGTGCGGATTCCACACGCACATCTCGTCGAGCGGCACGCCCATCATTCGCGCCGTGTTCCGGCCGAGGTGCTGGTCGGGGAAGAAGAGCACCCGACGCGAGCGGGCGAACGCCCAGTCGAGCACGGCCCGGGCGTTGCTCGACGTGCACACGATGCCCCCGTGCCGCCCGCAGAAGGCCTTGAGGCTCGCGGCCGAGTTGATGTAGGTGACGGGCGTGACGTCGGACGTGTCGATCACGGTGCCGAGGTCGGCCCAGGCGTCCTCCACCTGCTCGATCCCCGCCATGTCGGCCATCGAGCAGCCGGCCGCCATGTCGGGGAGGACGACCACGACCCGACGACCGCCTCGGGCAGCGACCTGCTCGGGGCGGTTGGCGAGGATGTCGGCCGTTTCGGCCATGAAGTGAACGCCGCAGAACACGATCGCCTCGCAGCCGGCGCGTTCGGCCGCCGACTTCGACAGCTGGTAGCTGTCCCCCTGGAAATCGGCGTGGGCGATCACGCCGTCCTGCTGGTAGTGATGACCGAGGATCACGAGCCGCTCGCCCATCCGGCGCCGCACCGCGTCGATGCGCTCGGACAACGACTCGTCGGAGAGCTCCCGGTATGCCGGGAAAGGCGAGGCGGGATCCACGACGGCAACGGTGCTCATGCCCGAAAGTATAGGTCGTCGTGCGGGCGGTGTTCCGGGCCGCTATACTTCCGCCGCGGCGGGCAGGCTGCGGCCTCGTTCCGCCTCCCATTTTCCCACTCACTTTGGAAGGATCACGGGCGACATGGCGCGAAAAGTGGTGAATCGCAAGGAACTCAGGGCCCAGTCGGATGCGGCGGAAGCCCGGGCCAAGACGACGAAGAAGGCCGCCAAGGAAAAGCCCGCCAAGGAGAAGAAGGAGAAGGCCGTCAAGGAGCCGAAGAAGCCCGCGGCCAAAAAGCCATCCCGCAAGAAGACGGCCAAGGAAGTGAGGATGAAGGCCTATTGGGGCGTCTTCAATCCATCGCTCAAGCGGCTCGTGCTTTTCGAATACGCCGACAAGAAGGCGGCGGAGAAGAAGGCCGCCGACCTCACGGCCTCGTCGCGGTCGCACCACTTCGTGCAGCTGGTGAAGGAAGCGATCTCCGAGTGAGGGGGCGACGATGGCCGGTGGCTCGATTGGCTGCCTGAACAGATTCCCGGTCCGGCTCCCACGGGCCGGGTTCGCCGCCTGCGTCGTGGCGATCGTCCTGGTGCCGCTCGCCGGCTGTGGAGGCAAGCCGAAGAAGGCCCGGTCGGCTGACGGCAGGACGGAAACCCCGGCGGCGGTCGACATCGACACGGCCCTCGCGGTGGACGACGGCCGCATCGCGGTCGCCTCGCCGTCGGGCTGGACGCGGCTGCCGAGGTCGAAGGACTGCCTCGTCAAGTTTCAGCCGGGACCGAAGAAGACCTACCCCAAGATCCTCGTCACGGCGGACGCCGCACCTGCGGAGTTTGCGGAAGTCACCGCCGAGAACCACGAGTCGTTCGCAGCGGCCGTCGCCGAGAGCGTGGCAGAAACGCTCGGCAAGGCGAAGCCCCTCAAGAAGGCTGTGGCGGTGAAACTGGGGCCGCACCGCGGCGCGTTCTGGGGGATCCCCGGGTCGGCGAAGGTCGACGGCATCAGCGAGCCGATCGAGCGCTGGAACTGGGCCGTCGTGGTCGCCGGGCGGATGTACACCGTCGAGGCCCGGGCCCCGAAGGGCAAGGTCGACGACACGGCCAAGGCGGCCGCGAAGGCCGTCGCCGCGGCCCTCGCCCCGCCACCCGCCGAGGAGCCGCCGCCGACAGAAGAACCCAAGCCCGCCGACACCGCACCGGCCGAAGACGCCGACAAGTGAGCCTCACGCCCACGGGCTCTTCCAGTCACCCCACGCCGCGAGGTAGCGGGCGAGGCCGGGCGCCGACTCCGCCCGCTCCTTGATCCACGTCCGGGCCTCGTCGATGAGCCCGTGTTCCTCCTTCACCGAGAGTTCGCCGGCCACCACCCGCGAGCGGAGGAACACGAAGTACGTGTCGAGCACGTCGCCGCGGCAATAGTCGTGGATCTCGGCCTTCTTGCCGGCGTCCCACAGGTCCTGCACCATGTGGCCCGCGACGTCCATCTTGCCGGGCTTGCCTATCAGGGTGGCGGCGAGCGACAGCCCGCCGTTGAACCGCGAGGCGCCGTTGTTCGTGAGCCATTCGTGGAGGTCGAAGTGGGCGAACGTGTTGTAGCGGTTGCGGGGCTGGTCGAAGCTGCGCTTGTCCTCCGCGAACCAGTCGGCGATCGCCAGGCCGTAGCGGTAGGCGCACAGTTCGAGCAGCGGGAGGTCGAAACCGCGGCCGTTGAAGCTCACGAGCCGCGGCCGGCGATACTTCTGCCAGCCGTCCCAGAAGAGCCTGACGATCTCGTGCGGCCGCGAATGCTCCTCGTCGAGCGCCACGAGGTCGATGAGGCGGTAGTCGTGCGAGACCTTCGCGATCACGAGCGACACTGGCAGTTGGAAGGTGTAGGGGATGAAGTCCTTGCCGTTCTCCTCCAGGAGCTCCTTGCGATACTTCGCGATCGCCTTCTCCGGGGCGAGATCCTCCCCGGGATACCGCACGCGCGAGACGAGTGCGCCGTCGGCCACGCTCTCGATGTCGAACACGAAGTACGCGGTGTCGTTCTTGGCCATCAGTGGCGCGCCAAGGGATGCCGGAGGGGCAGCCAGGCGCCGTCTGCCTTGCTCGACGCCACCGACTGCTCGATGAAATACATCCCCTCGACGCCGTCGTGGATGTTGGGATAGATCGTGTTCGTCCGCTCGAACGGCTTTCCGGCGAGGGCGAGTTCCATCGCGTCGTAGGCACCGCGATAGATGTTGGCGAACGCCTCGAAGAACGCCTCGGGATGACCCGAGGGCAGCCTGCAGGCCGCCTTGCCCGAGGCGTTCATGTAGGGAGCGTTCGGGTCGCGGGTGTAGATGCGGTGGGGCTCGCCGTTCTTCCGCACGAACAGCTGGTTGGGGTTCTCCTGGTGCCATTCGAGGCTCGCCAGCGTGCCGTCGACCTGGATCCGCACGTCGTTCTCGCGGCCGTGGCTGATCTGCGAGGCCGTCACCGTGCCGAGGGCGCCATTGGCGTAGCGGATCACGGCGTGGCCGTAGTCGTCGAGCGCACGCGCCGGTTCGAAGATCTTGAGGTTCGCGCTGATCTTCTCCGGCAGGAGACCGGTCATGTAACGACCGAGGTTGTAGGCATGGGTGCCGATGTCGCCGAAGCAGCCGGCGGCGCCGCTCTTCGTCGGATCGGTCCGCCACGCGGCCTGCTTCTGGCCTTCCGACTCGAGCCTGGTCCGCAACCAGCCCTGGATGTATTCGGCGCGGATCGCCTGGATGTCGCCCAGTTCGCCCGCGAGGATCATCTCCCGCGCCTGCCGCACGAGCGGGTAGCCTGTGTAGTTGTGGCTCACCGCGAACACGACCGGAGCCTGCTGCACGATCGCCGCGAGGGCCTCCGCCTCGGCGAGCGTAAGCGTGAGCGGCTTGTCGCAGACCACGTTGAATCCGGCCTCGACCGCGGCCTTCGCCACCGGGAAGTGCATGTGGTTGGGGGTGGTGACCGACACGAAGTCGATCCGCTCGTCCGCCGGGAGAGCCCTCTCCTTCGCGAACATCTCCTCGTAGGAGCCGTAGGCCCGAGCGGGATCGACGGCGTAGTCGGCGGCGCTGGCTTTGGACCGGCCGGCATCGCTGGAAAACGCGCCGGCCACGAGTTCGGCCCGGTTGTCGAGCACCGCCGCCGTCACGTGGACGCGGCCGATGAACGATCCCTGCCCGCCCCCGACGATCCCCATCCGCAGCTTCCGTCCCAGCGTTCCATTGGTCGCCATGCTTCGTTCCTCGCGCTTCCCCGGCGTCGTCCGAAATCCGGCCGAGCAGCCTAGCAGATGCGGCGCGGCGAGCCAGGGTCGCCGCCCGCTCGCGCAGGTTGCCGCAACCCCCCGCGCGGCCCTACGATGCCCGAGATGGGATTTTCCGACCGCGGCTACTACCGCTCCGAGCCGTCCGATTCGTTCCTCCAGGAATGGACGGGAGTGCTCACGATCATCGTCACGAACGTCGCGATCTGGGTCGCGAACCTCCTCGGTTCGGGCGAGGTGCCGGTCAATCGCTTTCTCGCGCTCGAGGGGGATCTCCCGCAGCACCTCCTCAAGGCCTGGGAACTGGTCACCTACGGCTTCGTCCACGACAGCCACAACCCGTGGCACCTCGTCTTCAACATGCTCGCGCTCTTCTTCTTCGGCCGGGCGGTCGAGGAGATCATGGGGCGGGCCGAGTTCTTCCGCTTCTACGTCACGGCCGTCGTGCTGGCCGGCATCGCGTGGCTGGCGAGCGTGCAGGTGGGCCACCCGCGGCAGGCTGCGGATTTCTCCCTCGTGGGCGCCAGCGGGGCCGTGATGGCGGTGCTCGCCGTCTTCGTGTGGAACTTTCCCCGCACGACGGTGCTCATCTGGGGCGTGCTGCCGGTCCCCGCGTGGGCGCTCGGCATCCTGTATTTCGTCTCCGACGTGCAGGGCGCGGCGGCAGGTGGTGGCAACGTGGCCCATGTCGCCCACGTGGCCGGCGCCATCTTCGGCCTCCTCTACGCCTGGCAGGGCTGGCATCTGGGCGGCCTCGCCGATCTCGCCGCCGCATTCCGCAAGCGGCGCATGCGGGTCGTGCGCCCCGACGACGACTTCCGCGTGTCTCCCCGCACCCCCGCAGCACCCCGCGACGTTTCGCGACTCGACGCCGACCTGCAAGAGCAAGTCGACCGCATCCTCGAGAAGATCAGCCGTTCGGGCGAGTCGAGCCTCACGCCCGCGGAGCGCGACACGCTCACACAGGCCAGCCGCCGGCTCAAGGAGCGCTCGCGCTCGTAAATCGCGGGCTCCGTCGCCGAGGGCGATCGCCAGTCCCTTCTCAACTGTGATGGTGCGCTTGGTGTAAGCCGCGTATCTGCCCGTCGGCTCTTGCGCATCGCACCGACCGTCTCCGCCGGAACCTCCCGGCGCCTACGAGTTGGGGAGGCTCGGGGTTGCCACTACCGTCGAGACGGCGTATTTGACCAGCGGAGCCATGGATAGCGCAGCGCAGGCAAATCCGAGTGAGCCGGAGCCTGGAGGGCGGAGGCGAACGTCCGGCGAGACGGTACGGGGTAACCCCGAGCCGGCGCTCCTCAAGACACCTCAGGACAAGCTACCGAGCGAGGCCCGTGGGGACGGCGGCGGTGCGTTGGTCGGGGCGCGCTTGGAGGCGGAGTTGGTCGATCGTGGTCACGAGTTCCCGCATCTTGAGTTCGTCGACGCGGCCCGAGAGCACGGCGTGCACCTCGCAACGCGGGTTGATGAGCACGATGTTCGGCGCCCCGGGCACGATGCCGTAGGCGTGTTCGAGGCGGCCCTCGAAGTCGAGCCAGACCGGCACGAAGGGCGATTCCTTCCGCAGTTGGGCCCGCGCCACCGGCTGCAGGGCCCGGGGAATCTCCGGCAGGCTCGCGACCGCGATCACGCGCACGTCGGGCACGCGGATGCCGGCCGGCCAGCCGGGCGGGCCGACGACCGGCTGACGGCCCCACTCCGACGCCGAAACCGTGGCGGCGGTGGGGTGGAAATGAACGTGGAGCCGGCGGCCGAGTTCCTGCGAGATCTCACCCCCCTTGCGCTCCGCGTAGACGAGCACGACCACGTCGCCCCGCATCGTGGCGGTCTCGTGCCGATTCTTGAACTGGTCCTCCATCGCGATGTTCACGACCCGCTCGGCGGGCTGGGCCGCGGCACTGGCGGCGAGGCACGGTATGAGCGAGATCGCGGCGAGGATGATGCGCATGGCGGCTCCGGGTGTGCGGGGATGGGGGACGTACCGCGCGCCACCCGGGGGGCACAAGCCCTGTTTCAGCACCTTTCCGCCCGCGGCCGGAGCAACGCCAGCAGCGCCGGCAGGAACACCAGCGACGTGACCGTGCACGTCGTGACCCCGAGCGTGAGCACGCGTCCGAGGCTCTCGAGCCCCTTGTGGCTCGCCACCATGAGCGCTCCGAAGCCGAGGATCGTCGTGAGCGCGTCGACGAGCACCGAGTTCGCGGTCGACGGGCTGATCGCGTACGGGCCGGGCCGCTCGAGGAAGTCGTGCACGATGTGCACTCCGTAGTCCACGGCGATGCCGAGGATGAGCGGGATGCCGATCAGGTTGGCAGGGTTGAGCTCGATCCCGAGGAGGCCCATGAGTCCGAGCGTCTGGGCCATGCCGAGGGCCAGCGGCAGAGCCGCGAGGATCGAATGTGGGATGCTGCGGAAGTCGAGCCAGAGGACCGCGAGGATCACCACCAGCGCGTAGAGCGCCGCCTGTTCGTAGCTCTTCTTCATTTCCAGCGACGCCTCGTAGGCCTGGAGCGGATTGCCCGTGGCCCGCCGATCGACGCTCCGCACATCCTGCACGAACGTCTCCAGCGCCCGGAAGTTCCAGATGTCGCCCCGGCCGTAGATTTTGAGCAGGTGCTTGCCGCTCTGGCCCACGAACCGTTCCACGAGGCTCGGCGGCAGGTCGGTGAGCGATGGCGGCTCCGGGTCGGCGACGCCGGCGAGGGCGTGGAGGCGGCTGAGCAGTTCGCCTGCAGATCGCTGCTGGAACGTGGCGAGGGCCCGGGCGCATTCCTCGGGGCCGAGACGACGCAGGGCGTCGCGGGCACGCTCGAGATGCCATGCCGTCCGCAACGCCTCCGGCCGCTTCGACGCCTCGATCTGGGCCCACGCAAGCGTCTCGCCGAGCGCGTCGAGCCGGTCGGGTGGAATCTCGGGCGGCCGCTCGGGCAAAGCGGCCAACCGCGTACGGATCCGTTCGATGAGCGGCCGCTTGAGATCCTCGTCGACGGGCAGCAGTGACGCGATCTCATCGACGCGCTCCACGCTCGCAAGCGCCGTGAGCCGCTCCTTGCGGTCGAGGAGCTCCTCGCGCGAGTCGGCGATCGACAGGGCGTACCACACGCTCTGGTCGCACTCGGCGAGGAGTTTTTTCTCTATCTCCACGCTCTCGAGCCCCTCGGGCTGCATGTTGAGCAGGTTGTGGTCGTAGCCGAGGTCGTGAAGGCCCGAGGCCAGCGCCATCGTGCCGGCCATCGCGGCGAGGGCCACGAATCGCGGATGCCGGAAGATCGGAGCGAGCCAGGAGTGCACGGGGACGGGAACCGGGATGCGGCGGCCCAACGGGCCGCGATCGACGAGCGCCACGACCGCCGGCAGCACGAGCAGTTCGGCGGCACAGCAGAGGAGGATGCCGCCGCCGGCGATGAGCCCGAGCTCCGCGACGCCGACGAAACTCGTCAGTGCGGCCGCGAAGAAGGCGACGGCGGTGGTGATGGCCCCCGTGAGGATCCCCGGCCCGACCGATGCGCTCGCCTCCACGAGTGCGGCGTCGCAGTCGAGGCCGCGCCGACGGAGCTCGAGGTAGCGGCCGACGTAGTAGGTTCCATAGTCGATGCCGACGCCGATCATCGTGACCGTGAAGGTCACGCTGAGGATGTTGAGGTGGCCGACGCTCGCGGTCGCCCAGGCGAAGGCCCACGCCATGCCGATCACGAGCACGCCGTTGGCCATGAGCGCGTGCCGGACGCCTCCGAAGCCGGCGATGATCACGAGCACGACCGCGGCCAGCGACAGGCCGCTCGCCCACACCATCGACTGCTGGCTGGCCCGCATCTCGTCGTCTTCCATGACGGGCAGCCCCGTCAGCCCGATCGTGCAGTCCGGATGACTCCGGCCCACGGCCTCGATCAGGCGGCGCAACTCGTCGGTCGCGGCCGACGCCCCCGCGAAGCCGCCCTCCGACTTCTTCAGCCGGAGAAGGACGAATCCCAGCCTCCCATCCTTGGCCAGCAGGTGCTCGCTCGCCAAATCGCGGAGCGTGGAGAGCGATTCGGGCATGCCCGGCCACGGGGAGACGTAATCGCCGATGCCCGACAGCCCCGGCCGCGACGTCGCCTCGAGCCCGGCGACGAGGCTTTCGCTGTAGCGTTCGAGCGCGGCGGCGGGATTCTCGCCGTCGGCCCGGGTGTGGTTCGAACCGGCCACCATCTGGCCGGCGAGAGCGCCGACCATCGTCGCCACCGTCAACTGCGACCAGCCGCCGTCGAGGATCGGCCGCGTGCGCTCGATGAAGCCCTCGATCCGCTGCAGGTCGGCCGGGGAAAGATAGTGCAGCCCCTTGGCCCGAATCTTGGAAAGATCGACCTCGTGAAGCACCGAGTGGAAGAGTCGCTGCTCGCGGCCGACCGCGGCCGAGACCTCCTCCAAAGCCCTGATCACCGCCGCCCGCGACGGGCCCTCCACCACGACGACGGCGTCGTCGTCCTCGCCGAACTCGGAGATGTAGTCGATCCACAGCTTGTTGTAGTCGCTCTTTGGGTCGAGGAGGTCGGTGCGATTCACCTTGTAGCCGAGCACCTGAGCGGTGTAGACGCCCGCCGCGACCGCCGAAACCACCGCCGCGAGCACGACCGCCACCCCGGCACGCAGGCAGACCCGCGTCCAGGCGACGAGGAGGCGGGCGAGGAGGCTGGAGGGCCCGGACTCCGGCGTTGGCTCACCCGCCGCGACGGGAGGCGCGGGATCGGGTTCGGCGCTCGGCGGCATCGATGTCGGTTCCTTCTGATGACGGCGCGGGGCGGGCGATCGTAGGGAAACCGCGCAACCGGGCCAACGCCCGCTTCCAGAGACTCCGGCAAGCGAGGCAGGCTGGGCAATCGTCGGCCGCGACCCGCGTTCCGCGCAACTGCGAATTGACTGTTCCGCGAACCTCCGGGAGGCCGAAAAGTCTCGCGGTGGGGTTCGGGGCTCGACTCGCGTCGGGCCACGGGGTTTTGGGGGGCGATCAATGGCTGGCGTACGGACTGGATTGTTGACGTGCCTGGCGGCGAGCCTCGCCGTGTCCGGGCTGTCGGCGGAGCGGGCGGCCGAGCGGCCGGCGATGCCGGGATTCACGGGCAGCGCGACCACTGCGATCGCCGCGATCAACTGGGACGATGGCGGCTCTTCGTCTCGGGAGGCGCGGCGGCAGGCCATCGACGCGATTCCGCTCGAGCGAATGCCGGTCGCGGCCCGCAAGGGTGTGGAGAAAACGCTGCGTTCCACGACACTCTACCGGCGGCTGCCGATCCAGAACTTTCCCTGCGACACCGCCCTGCTCGAATTCGCCCTGGCACATCCCGAGGCGATCGTCGACGTCTGGCGGGTGCTCGGCATCAGCCGGCTCACGCTCGATCCAGCCGGGCCGGAACAGTGGCGGCTCTCCGACGGTTACGGCACCGTCGGCGCCCTGCGGTTGGCGCATCGAGAACGGCGGGGCGCGGGTGGAGTGCTGGTGTTCCAAGGCCGCGGTGGCTACTCCGGGGCTCTCGCACCCAAGCCGCTCACCGGCAGCTGCGTGCTCCTGGTCCGGCATCACCCGGATCCGCCCGGAGCCGACGGAAACGATCGACAGACGGTGCAGATCGACGCCTTTCTCGACGTCGACGGCATGGGGCTCGAACTCGTCACCCGTTCGCTGCAGCCGCTCATCGTCCGCTCCGCCGCCATGAACCTCGGGGAAGTGTGCGTCTTCATGGAATCGCTCTCGGCAGCCGCGGCACGGAACCCAGCCGGCGTCGTGCGGCTCACGGAGCGGCTCGCACGGACCGATCCCGCGGATCGGGCTGTACTCGCCGGCATCGTCCGAGCGGCCGGCCATGCAGCCCGGCCCGGCGACGACCCGGACGCCGTTCACGCGGAACTGGCAGCCCGCTGGCTGCCCGCCGAGGATCTCGAGGCGGCACGCTGAAAGCGGAGGATCACCGCGTCAATTCGCCGTCCGCCGCAGGCATGGCGGCCACCCGCGGCCGCGCCTCGGAGGCGACGAGATAGGGCCGCTTGTACTCGGGCATGTAGCCCTGGGTCCCGCGCACCGACACCTGCTGGCCGACGAGCGGAGCCAGATTGAGCCCCGCCTGCGGGGTGACGAAAACGAGGACGGTGTTCTGCTCGTCGACGATCGCCCAGCGCGGCGCATCGGGGCGTCGCGACACCACGGTCGCCAGCCGCCCGGTCGTCTCCAGGGTGGTGGGCGGCGTCCACGTCGGCTGGCCGTCGGCGGGCCCGCCGCCGGGCAGCACTCCGGGCCGAACGGGACGCGTCCCGATAGCAGAGAGGCTCGACCACATGCTCCCCAGCCGCAGCGGCGACGCGTCGGCCGGGGTGGTGGTCGCAAGCGCCCGCTGCCTTGCCTCGATCGCCTCGAACCGCGTCAGCCTCGCGTCGATCGCCTCGGCCCGCAGCCGGTCGGCCTGTACCGTCGTCCGGGCGGCGGCGAGCCGCAGTCGCTCGCGGATCGCGGCGAGATTCATCTGCTCCGGCGGACCCGTGACGGCGAGCGACAGGGCGAGGTCGATGTCGGCGAGTTCATCGGTCGCAGCCGCTCCTTGGGAGACGGCCACGGCCGCCGGCCGCGTCGCCTCCAGCACGCCGCTGCCCATGGGCAACCACCCGCCGAACAGCCTGCGGGACAGGGGGACGGGCTCGAGCGCCGGTGGGGGTGTCGGCAGCGTCGCGGGAGCCGGGGCCGCCGCGTCTCGCACCTCCTCCACCGCCGCCGTGATCGCCGTCAATGGCGCGGTGAACTTGATGTCACCGTGGGTGCACTCCACCAACGGTCCTCCCGCCAGGATGAAGATAAACGAAGGCAGGAAGGTAAACCAGGTCACCATACAGGCCGCCACCG
>RFPF01000450.1 GCA_009926295.1 Planctomycetia bacterium | reverse complement strand
GGGTCGGGCAGGTGCCAGGTCTGCTGTCGCTGCACCATGTTCACGTAGTCGGCGGGGTAGAAATAGCCGCCGTCGGCGCCGTCCTTCCGCTCGGCCTTCTTCCCGGCATCGCCCCACAGATTGGGATGGCCGACGTCGTGGTCGTCGGGGATCGTGACGGTGGGCCGATCGCGGATCACGTCGCGGAATTGCAGGCCGAACTCGATCCACCCCACGGTGTGCTGCGTGTGGCGGTAGGTCTGGTCGCCGGCGAAGAAGAGCAGGTCGGGATCGGCCTGCCGCAGGCCGGCCACGAGCTCATCGCGGGCTCCGAGCGTCCGCGACGAGTTGCACGACATCACAGCCACCGTGATCTTGCGCTTGTCGGCCGGGTCGCGGCGGACGAGGCCTTCGAAGATGGCTTCATCGCCGTGACGCACGCGGTACGGCCAGTCGCGCGACGAGTCCCAGCCCTCGACGCGAAAGTGGGCATCCCAGCCCGGGTAGCACACCTCCGCCCGCGCGGTCTCCACCCAGGCGTTGCCGCGGCGGATCTCGAGCCGGGCCTGTCGCGTCTCGCCGGGCTTGAGC
Organism: Planctomycetia bacterium; assembly: GCA_009926295.1. Taxonomy (GTDB): domain Bacteria; phylum Planctomycetota; class Planctomycetia; order Pirellulales; family UBA1268; genus RGVT01. Next base: position 621 of record RFPF01000450.1, on the reverse strand, counting down.
GGAAACAACTGTGCGGAAAGCTTCAGCGTGCCGCGCGATTCCGGCCGCACGGTAACGGTGTAGAGGGCGAAGGCGATCACGTCGCGGCGGGGCACGTCGAGGGCGAAGGGGCGGCCTCCCTTCACGTCCGGATTCGCCGTCCCGGCGGCGGGATGTTTCCACCACGGCCCGGTCGTCCACCCGTCGAGATCGGGAAAGGCGGCGCTGAAAGGTTGCGCGTCGAGGTCTCCGACGGTGTCATCGGTGGCCCGGCCAGGAGCGCCTGCCGCGAGCGCGATGGCGCTCCATGCGACGAGGATCGAGGCCAACTTGGGCATGTCGGGGCACCCTTTCGGAGGTTGATCCGTGTCACATCGAGCGGTGGTGTGCCTTCTCACCGCACGTCACAATATCGATCGCGTCGTGACCGGTCGCAAGGAGGCTTTCCCTCCGCTTCCACGAGCCGACACCAGGAAACAACCTCATGATCCCACGGGCACGGCATCGCTTTTGGAGCATCATGATCTGCCTGATCGCGTTGGGACGCGTGAACTCGGGGCTCGTGGCAGCGGCGGATCCGCCGCCGAACGTCGTCTTCATCCTCTCCGACGACCAGCACTGGCGCGACTACGCCTTCATGGG
>RFPF01000449.1 GCA_009926295.1 Planctomycetia bacterium | reverse complement strand
TGCTCGCCGCCGCCGCCGCGGTCACGGCGGCACACTGGGGCCTGGCCCGCCTCGCGTTCGAGCGTCGCCTGCGCATGACGCCGCAGGAGTTCCGCGAGGAGATGCGGGGCGTGGAGTCGGATCCGAAGATCAGGCTGGAGCGGGGGAAGCAGCCGCGTTCCCCGGCTCGGGAACCCGATAGCCATAGCGGTCGATGAAGGGCCGCCAGCGGCGGACGATCTCGGCGACGATCCGCGGGTCGTGGTGGTACGTGTTCGTGCGATAGCGTCGCATCGCCGCGGCCTGCTTCTCGAAGGCCGGGAGCGCGCGGTCGAACCCGCCGAGCTGGAGCCCGTCGTACACCTCCCTCATCCGTGCCACCGGGTCGGCGCAGAGGTCCTCGTAGCGGATCTCGTGGAGCCGACCCGGGCCGAGCACCGCCCGATCCCGCTCGAAGGCGTCATACATCTCGGTGAACGCCGCGAACACATAGCTTTCGAGCGACTCTCCCGTGTCGACCTGCAGCGCCTGCGACTTGTGGAGCGACCTCCACAGCCGCATCGTCGACGGAAACACCACGAACGGATCACGCACGACGTGCAGGAACCGTGCCTCGGGGAACATCTCGGCGAGCACCGCCATGCGGGCCGTGTGCGGCGGGCTCTTGAGCACGGGCCGCCGCGGGTCGCGCACCGCCAGGAGCGCGAGGAACCGCCGCATGTTCCGCCGCCAGCGGTCGAGTTCGGCCGGGGGCAGCTCGGCGAGGTCGAGGGCCTGAGGCCGGTCCGGGCTCGTCATCGGGAACGCCATGCGCCGATACGGCGAAGGCGACCCCATGTTCGCGAGGGCGAACTCGTCCTCCTGCGGCCGATGCCAGCCGGCGGACACGTCGTCCATGGGCCGCTTGGCGGGCATGATCCAACTGAGGGCCGACGTCACCAGCGATTCGGTGAGCAGGAAGTGGCCCGGCGCGAAACACTGGTAGGTGGTCGGGCAGCAGAAGCGGTCGTCGAGCATCAACAGTTCGTGGAGGAGCGTGGTGCCCGACCGCCAGTGGCCGATGATGAACACCGGCGGGTCGGTGGCGGGCGGGGCGGCGAGCTGCCGGCGAAACCGCGCCGTAGCCAGCGGCTCCGCGAGCGAGTTGAAGACGGACGCCGCCGTGATCGTGCCCATCAGCCCCCAGCGGGACGGCGAGACCCGGCCGCCGTGCTCGCGCA
>RFPF01000448.1 GCA_009926295.1 Planctomycetia bacterium | reverse complement strand
TCGCCTCGTCCATGAGGTCGATCGCCTTGTCCGGCAGGAAGCGGTCGGCGATGTAGCGGTGCGACAGCTCGGCCGCCGCCACGAGCGCGGAGTCCTTGATCTTCACCCCCTTGTGGTGCGCCTCGTAGCGAGGCTTCAGGCCCCGGAGGATCGCGATCGTGTCCTCGACGGAGGGCTCCCCCACGAACACGGGCTGAAACCGCCGCTCGAGCGCAGCGTCTTTCTCGATGTGCTTGCGGTATTCGTCGAGCGTGGTCGCTCCGATGCAGCGGAGTTCGCCGCGCGCAAGGGCGGGCTTGAGAAGATTCGCGGCGTCGGAGCCACCCTCGGCGGCGCCCGCGCCGATCACCGTGTGCAGTTCGTCGATGAACAGGATCACGTTGCCGGCGGCCGCCTCGACCTCCCGCAGGATCGCCTTGAGGCGGTCCTCGAACTCGCCGCGATACTTCGTTCCCGCGATCAGGGCGCCGAGGTCGAGCGCCACGACGCTGCGGCCCTTGAGCGTCTCCGGCACGTCGGCCTGCACGATCCGCAGGGCGAGGCCCTCGGCGATCGCCGTCTTGCCGACGCCCGGCTCGCCGATGAGCACGGGGTTGTTCTTCGTGCGCCGCGAGAGCACCTGGATCACGCGGCGGATCTCGGCGTCGCGGCCGATCACCGGGTCGAGCTTGCCCTGGCTGGCCCGCTTCGTGAGATCGATGCCGTATTTCTCGAGCGCCTGGAACTTCTCCTCTGGATTCTGATCGGTCACCCGCGACTGCCCCCGCACGGCCTGGAGCCCGGCGAGCAGTTCCTTCTCGCCAACGGCTGCCAGTTGGAGGACGTTCTTCGCCTTCGATGGCACCTTCACGAGTGCGAGCAGGAGATGGTCGGTCGAGACGAACTCGTCCTTCATCGTGTGCGACTCGGTCGTCGCCGTCTCGAACACCTTCACGAGTTCCTGGTCGGGCTGCGGCTGGGCTCCGCCGCTCACCTTCGGCAGATGGGAAAGCTCGGCCTCGGTGATCCGCTCGAGGTGCCCGAGATCGACGCCGATCTTCTGGAACAGCGGCCGCACGATCCCCTCGCGTTCGGCGAGGAGCGCGTGCAGCAAGTGGACGGGGGTCGTCTGTGGATTGCCCCGGCTGGCGGCGAGTTCCACCGCCGCCTGCACCGCCTCCTGCGCCTTGATCGTGAACTTGTCGAATCGGAACGGCATCAC
>RFPF01000447.1 GCA_009926295.1 Planctomycetia bacterium | reverse complement strand
CGGCCTGCGACGCGATCCGCGGCATGTTCGATCTCACCGAGATGCGCGGCGAGATCGCGATCGGCGAGGGGATCAAGGACGAGGCGCCCGGCCTCTTCAAGGGGGAGCGCGTGGGCACGTGGCGGGAAGGCGCGCCCCGGTTCGAGATCGCCCTCGATCCGATCGACGGCACGACGAACGTCGCCAAGGGGATGCCCAACTCACTTTCCTGCATCGCGGCCGGCCTCGTCACCGACGGGCGGCCCTGCCTCCTCGACGTCCCGGCCTTCTACATGCACAAGCTGGCCTATCCGCTGGAGGTGCGAAAGGCATGGGTCGCCGACCCGAAGTTGCCGATCGACATCGATGCCCCGGTGGGTGAGGTGATCGACGTGACGGCGCGGATCCTCGGGAAGGAGGTGCGCGACGTGGTCGTGTCGATCCTCGACCGGCCCCGCAACGAGCCGCTCATCGAGGAGGTGCGGCGGAAGGGGGCGGCGCTGCGGCTCATCCAGGATGGCGACATCGCCGCGGCGCTCGCGCCGGCCCTCCGCACGAGCTCGATCGATCTCTATGTGGGCATCGGCGGAGCGCCCGAGGCGGTGTTGTCGGCGGCAGGCCTCCGGTGCCTGGGCGGCGGGATGCGGGCCAAGATCTGGCCGCGGGACGAGGCCGAGCGGAAGCACCTCGTCGCCATCGGCTGGGGCGACCGGCTCGACACGCAGTTCATGTCGCGCGATCTCGCCGGAGGCGACCATGTCATCTTCGCCGCGACCGGGATCAGCACGGGCCCGCTGCTCGAAGGCGTGGAGGTGCGCGGGGCGATCGCCACGACCCATTCGCTCGTCATGCGGGCGCGGAGCGGCACGGTGCGGTTCGTCGCGGCCCACCACGATCTCGAGCGGAAGACGATCCACCTGCGGAGCACGCAGGCCGAGCGCCGCGTGTGACACTCGCGTCAGGCCGGAAGCACGCGGGCGCCGGCGGCGGCGCGGGTCGCGAACATCTCGGCGTCGATGCCGGTCGCCGACCGATATCCCTGGCCGAGCGCCGCCATGACCGCGTCGGTGGCATCGGCCGCCACGAGGGCGATGGCGCAGCCACCGAAACCGCCCCCCGTCATCCGGCAGCCGAAGACGCCGGGCAGAGCCGCCGCGATCTCGCACAGCACGTCGAGTTCGCGGCAGGACACTTCATAGAGGTCGCGGAGCGACGCATGGCTTTCGTGCATGAGCCGGCCGGCG
>RFPF01000446.1 GCA_009926295.1 Planctomycetia bacterium | reverse complement strand
TCGCCCGGGAATCGACGCGGCTTCTGACTGCGGCCGTGAACGTCCCCCAGACGACGCTCGATCCCGTGCAGATGCGGGAGTGGACGCCCAACAGCCGCTACGGCGGCCACGCCTTCGGTTTCATGCCGAGCCCCGAACGGCGCGACAGCCAGTTCGCCGAGTTCCTCGCTGCGCGCGACCGGCTGCTCCCGGCGATCAACCTCTATTCGCCCTACGCACTCGCCTCCGCCGACGACCCGCCGATCGCCATGTATTTCGGATCTCCCCCCGCCCTCGGCCGGCCGCAGAAGGATCCCACGCACAGCGCGAACTTCGGCGTCAAGCTCAAGGAGAGGCTCGACGGGCTCGGGGTGCCGTGCGAGCTCGTCTATCCGGGAGCGCCGGACGTGCGCCACCCGACCATCGCGGAGTTCCTCATCGACGCGCTGACCACGTCGCGCTGAAGGAAAGGCACGCATGCTCATTCGGGCACTGTTGATCCTCCCGGTCGTGGCGGCGCTTGGGCAGCCACTGGAGGCTGCGGCACCGAGCGTTTCGTCGCGGCCGCCGAACGTGGTCTTCTTCCTGTGCGATGATCTCGGTAGCGGCGACGTGGCCGCGCTCGGCTCGAAAGACATCCAGACACCGAACATCGACGCGCTCTTCGCCCGCGGCACGCGGCTCGCGAGGCACTGGGCCGGCAGCGCCGTTTGTGCGCCGAGCCGCTGCGTGCTCATGACCGGTAAACACCCGGGCCACGCAGTCGTGCGCAGCAATCGTGAGGTGAAACCGGAGGGGCAGGTTCCCATGCCCGCCGGAACCGTGACGCTCGTCAAACTCCTGCACGACGCCGGTTACGCGACGGGCGCCTTCGGAAAGTGGGGGCTCGGCGCGCCCGGGAGCGATTCCGATCCAACCGCCTGCGGCTTCGACGAGTTTTTCGGCCACATCTGCCAGCGGCAGGCGCACTCGTTCTACCCCGACCACCTCTGGGATGGCCGCACGCGTGTGGGACTCGACGGAAAGACGTATGCCGCCGATCTGATCGCGGCACGCCAGATCGACTTCGTCCGGCGGCATGCCGCGCAGCCGTTCTTCCTCTACGTACCCACGACGGTGCCGCACCTGCCGCTCCAGGTGCCAGCCGACGAGCCGTCGCTCGCCGCGTACGAGCAGCACTTCGGCGCCGAGAAGCCCTATCTCGGCGGCAAGGGCTACGTGCCCTGCCAGCGCCCGCTCGCGACCTACGCCGC
>RFPF01000445.1 GCA_009926295.1 Planctomycetia bacterium | reverse complement strand
GTCGCTTGGGGGTGGGCTCAGCGACCGGCGTTGGCGTAGATCCGATCGAACACGCCGCCTTCGCCGAAAAACTTCGCTGTGGCCACCGGCCAGCCACCAATGGCGTCGATCGTGTAGGTCTCGACCACGGGCCAGGCCTCGCCGGCCGCGGGTGTCGGCGGATTGTCGCCCCAGGGGCGGTAGTGGTGCCTGGCGATGATCGCCCGGCCCGCGGGCGAGTAGAGAAAGCCGAGGTAGGCCTCGGCCGCGTGCCGCGTCCCTTTCTTGTCGACGTTCCTGTCGACGACCGCGATCGGCGGATCGACGCGGATCGACCTCTTCGGGTAGACGATTTCGAGGTCGCCGCCGGCCTCGTCCACCTCGAGATGGGCCTCGCTCTCGAAGGTGATGTGCACGTCGCCGAGGCCCTTCTGGGAAAACGTGGCGGTCGCGGCGCGGGCGCCGGTGTCGAGCACGGGCGTGCGCTTGTAGAGCTCGGCGACGAACGTCCGGGCGTCGTCCTCCGAGCCGCCGCTGGTGACCACGGAGCCCCAGGCGGCGAGGAAGCTGTACTTGCCGTTGCCGCTCGTCTTGGGGTTGGGCGTGATGATCGAGACGTCGCCCTTGACGAGATCGGGCCAGTCCTTGATCCCCTTGGGATTTCCCTTGCGGACGACGAACACGACGAGGGAGTGGTAGGGGATCGACTGGTTGTCGTAGCGGTGCTGCCAGTCGGGCCGCAGCAGCCCCGATTTCGCCACGGCTTCGACGTCGGGCCAGACGGCGAGCGTGACGACGTCGGCGTCGAGGCCGTCGATCACCGCCCGGGCCTGACTGCCGGAGGCCGCATGCGACTGCTTGATCGACACCGCCCGGCCATGCTCCGCCTGATACTGCTTCGCGAAGGCGTCGTTGATCGCTCGATACAGTTCACGGGTCGGGTCGTACGACACGTTGAGGAGTGTGATCGGCCCACTGTCGGCCGCGAGAGCCACACCGCCGAGGGCGACGAGAGCAAAGGCGGCGAACGACCGGCGCGAGATTCGGCGGATGGCGGGGAGCGTGGGCATGGGCTTTCTCGAGCGGGGTGGGGGCATCGGGTGGAAGCCCGAACGACCCTCTTTTTCCGCAACGCGCGTGCCAACGGCTCGTTGCCCGGCCACCCGCCCCAGCATGCCGGCCAAAAGGACGCACCTTTCCAGGCTTCCAGAAATTGGTTCACAAAAAACAAAACCCGTGACATTTGACGGATTATAGGTCATCA
>RFPF01000444.1 GCA_009926295.1 Planctomycetia bacterium | reverse complement strand
CCTCGCCTCCGGGCCCCACCCCAGGGCCCGGCCTCGATGACCCGCCGCTCCGCGTCGGCGGCATCTCGCTCGCCAGCCGGCTCGTCGTCGGCACTGGCAAGTACGCGAGTTACGCCGAGATGGCCCGCTGCCTCGCCGTGTCCGGTGCCGACTGCGTCACGGTGGCCGTGCGGCGCGAGCGGCTTGTGAACGCCGCGGGCGAGAGCATCCTCGACCACCTCGATGCGAAGCGATACACCATCCTCCCGAACACCGCCGGCTGCTTCACGGCCGCCGATGCGGTGCGGGTCGCTCGGCTCGGCCGCGAGCTGCTGCGAGACCTCGGCAATCCGGGTTCAGAGTGGGTGAAGCTCGAGGTTCTCGGCGACACCCGCACGCTCCTGCCCGACCCCGTGGGCACCCTCGCGGCCACCGAGCAGCTCGTCGCCGACGGGTTCACCGTTCTCGTCTATTCCAGCGACGACCCCGTCGTCGCGCGTCGACTGAAGGAGCTCGGGGCGGCGAGCGTCATGCCCGCCGGCAGCCCGATCGGTTCCGGCCAGGGCATCCTCAACGCCAACAGCCTGCGGATCTGCCTGGAGTATCTGAAGGAGGGCGACCCGTCGTATCCGGTGATCGTCGATGCGGGCGTGGGGACGGCGAGCGACGTCGCCGAGGCGATGGAGCTCGGCGTGGACGGCGTGCTCCTGAACACGGCCATCGCCCACGCGGCCGACCCGCTGCGGATGGCGGCTGCGATGAAGGCGGCCTGCGAGGCCGGGCGGCAGGCGTTCCTCGCCGGCCGGATTCCCCGCAGGCTCTACGCCACCGCCTCGAGCCCTCTCGAGGGAGTGATCGGCGTCCCAGGACGGCCGCGGTGATGCTCGCCAAGCGGATCATTCCCTGTCTCGACGTCGAAAAGGGGCGGGTCGTGAAGGGCACGCGGTTTCTCGACCTCGTCGACGCCGGCGATCCCGTCGCCGTGGCGGCGCGGTACGAGGCCGAGGGGGCGGACGAGCTCGTGTTCCTCGACATCACCGCGAGTCACGAGGGCCGGTCGATCATGCTCGATGTGGTGCGCCGGGTGTCGGAGACGATCTTCATGCCGTTCACGGTCGGCGGTGGGATTCGTACGCTCGACGACGCCTGCCAGCTCGTGCAGGCGGGCGCTGAAAAGGTGAGCATCAACTCCGCGGCCGTGCGCACCCCGGACCTCGTCTCACGGGTGGCCGACCGGCTCGGCAGCTGCGCGACCGTCGTCAACATCGACCCC
>RFPF01000443.1 GCA_009926295.1 Planctomycetia bacterium | reverse complement strand
GCGATCCGGACGATCTCTCGCATCGCAGGCCTCCCTCCGGGCACGGCTCCAGCATGACGAGCCTTCAGCGACTCATCAACTGCTCGCTCGCGGCGACGGCGTGGAGGAGCGACCGGAGCCGGTAGCCGCCCTCGGCGTGTGCGGCGACGATCCGGGCCACCTCGCGGCGGTCGGCATACGAGAGATCGGCGCCGGTCGCGTAGCGCACGAGGTGGGAGACGAACGCCGTGGCCACCGCGTCGTCGTACTTCGCGAGAAGCTTCTTGAAGTCGTCGATTCCCCCGAAGTTTTTCTGGCCCGGCAGCGTTCCCGACGCATCGACCTTCGGCCCGAGCTTGTAGTTCTTGTACCAGACGTACCACGGGAACCGCTCCCCCGCGGGCAGCGCCGGATCCCCCTTGTCTCCCGAGCGGTAGCGGTCGCGGTACCCGCCGACGGGGTCGAAGCACTCGAGCGCGAAGCCCGGCGGATCGATCTTGCGGTGGCACACCGCGCAGCTCTGGTCGGAGCGATGCTTGTCGAGCTGCTCGCGCACCGTCGTCGTGCCTCGTGTGTCAGGGTCGATCGCCGAGATGCCCGGAGGAGGAGGTGGGGGCGGCATGTTGAAGAGCCTGTCCATCACCCATACGCCCCGCTTCACCGGCGACGTCGTCGTGCCGTTCGCCGTGAGCTTGTGAATCGCCGCCTGGGAGAGCAGCCCGCCGCGATGGCTCCCCTTCGGCACCTCGACCCGCCGGACCTCGACGCCCTCGACGCCCTTGATCCGGTAATGTTCCGCCAGCCGTTGCGTGAGCATCGTGAAGTCGGCATCCACGAGCGTCCGCGCGGGGAGATCCTGGTCGAGACACTCGCGGACGAACGCCCGCGTCTCGGCCACCATCGAGTCGCGCAGGAGCCCGTTGTATTCGGGATAGAGTTGGCGGTCGGGCGACGTCTCGTCGATCCGGTCGAGTTCCAGCCATTGGTTCGTGAAGTCGTCGAGGAATCTGCTGCTCCGCGGATCGGCGAGGAGTCGCTCGACTTCGTCGTGGATTCCCTGCTTCTCATCCAGCCGGCCGTTCTCGGCGGCTGCGAGCAGGGCCGCGTCGGGCGGTCCGTTCCAGAGCCAGTAAGAGAGCCGGGAGGCGAAGGATGATGGGTGGCTGCCGCCCCGAGCGGAGGGCTGCGAGTGGAAGAGGAGTTCGGGGCTCGTGAGGACGGCGACGTAGGCCCGCCGCATCGCGTCCTCGAAACAATCCTTCGCGGCGAGCCGCTGCTTC
>RFPF01000442.1 GCA_009926295.1 Planctomycetia bacterium | reverse complement strand
GAACACCTTCCGGTTTGAGCTCGATTCGACCGCAACGGAAACTCCCCCCAACTGAGCGGCGATCGATCGTCCTATTGCTGCCCGCGGTGCAATCTGCCCGAGAGCCGGCGCGGCAGGTCAGCTGTCGAAACAACCTCGAGCAGTTGGGGCTCGCGGTTGTTCCAGTGATTTCAGAATGACGCGCGAGGCGTAGTGCATCTCGAATCGGCCGACGCCCGCTGCGGCGCTGACTCAATTAACGGTAGGGCGATTACCGGTAATCGCACGAATCCCCAGCGAAAACAGGGGCTTGGCACTGCCGCCCGGGACGCGGTTTTTTTCTTGACGGCGTTATTGCGTGCGTTAATTTTAACGGAGTTGCTTTTCGGGCCCGAGTGGTTCCGCGAGCGGCTCATTCGAGGGGAACACGCCAGTCGAGTGTGAACAGGGGTTGCCATGGCCACTATCCAATCGACAAAGCGGCGAACGATTGCCAAGCGCTTGCGTGGCAGCCTGTTGATCGCGTTTGTGTGCACGGCTTCTTCCATGCTCGCTGCGCTGCCGGCCATCGCCGCGACGGGCACGTGGAGTGGCACCGCCGGCGCGACGTGGGACACCACCACGACGAACTGGCTCAACCTCTCGGGCACCCCGTGGGACTTGACCAACGGCGGCACCAACGCCGCCGTGTTCAACACCGCCGCGGCCACGCCGACAGTCAGTGGCACGGTCTGGGTCAACGCAATCACGTTTGCGAACACGGCCACGATCTCGGGCGGAGTGATCAACCTCGCCGGCACGGCGCCCACGATAACCACCACGGCAAACGGTACCATCTCCTCGCTCCTTGCCGGCTCTTCAGGTCTCACCAAGGCTGGTGCCTCCACGCTCACGCTCACCGGCAGCAACACCTACACGGGCACGACCAGCGTCACCGGCGGCGGGCTCACGCTCGGCGGCGCGGCCGGCTCGATCCTGGGCTCGTCGGCCGTCAACGTCTCGGCGGCCACGCTCACGCTCGACAACAGCTCGAACAACCTCAACGACCGCATCGCCGACACCGCCACCGTCACGCTGAACGCCGTCTCCGCGCTCGCCTTCACCGGCAATGGCGCGACGGCCAGCACAACCGAGGCCCTCGGCACGCTCTCCCTCGGCGGCGGTCAGTCAACGATCACGCTGGGGGGTGCCGGCGCCGGTCAGTTGCAGACGCTCTCCGCGACGTCGTTTTCCCGGTCGGCGGGGGCGGTCGCCCTCGTCCGCGGTACGAACCTGCAGACG
>RFPF01000441.1 GCA_009926295.1 Planctomycetia bacterium | reverse complement strand
GGCGAAGGCGATACGGTGGCGGCACGCGCGGCGAATGTCTCGTCGCCTCATCACCACAGGGACTCGTGACGCATGGCAGCCTCGTCGTATCGCTTCTCCATCGGACCATGGAACCTCGGCCAGGGTGGGGACCCGTTCGGTCCGCCCGTCCGTCCTACTGTGCCCTTCGACGCAATCTCGACACAGCCGTGAGCCTCGGCTTCGAGGGGATCCAGTTCCACGACGACGACGCCGTGCCCGACCTCGAGGCGCTCGCGCCGGCGCAGATCGTGAAGGCTGCGGAGGCGATGCGGCGAAAACTCGCCGACAAGGGGCTCGTGGCCGAGTTCGTCGCCCCGAGGCTCTGGGAGCACGCTCACGGCATCGACGGGGGATACACGTCGAACGACCCGTCCGCACGGGCCTGGGCGATCGAGCGGTCGAAGCGGGCGGTGGACGTGGCCGTCGCCCTCGGCACCGATCTTATCGTCATGTGGCCGGCCCGCGAGGGCACGTCCGTGCGGGAGAGCAAAAACCCGATCGCCGCATCGGCCCAGATGCTCGCGGCGATCGACGCCATCCTCGGCGCGCATCCAAACATCCGGCTCGCGATCGAGCCCAAGCCCAACGAGCCGGTGGACCACGCCTTCGTCCCCACGATCGGCCATGCGCTCGCGCTCGGCTCCCGTTCGTCCGATCCCGCCCGCGTCGGGGTGCTCATCGAAAGCGCCCATGCGATCCTGGCGGGCCTGGATCCCTCCGACGAGATGGGTTTCGCGCTGGCTGCGCGGAAGCTCTGGAGCGTGCACCTGAACGACCAGAACGGCCTCAAGTTCGACCAGGACAAGGTCTTCGGGGCGGCGAACCTGCGCGGGGCGTTCGACCAGGTGCGGGTGCTCGAGGCAGCCGACTATGCGGCGACCGGCGCCTTCGTGGGTTTCGACGTCAAGGCCCAACGCACGCAAACCGCGGACAAGGCAGCGGCCCACCTCGCCACGAGCAAGGCGATCTTCCTCAGGCTGGTGGAGAAGGTGCGCACCTATCCGGCTCGCGCCGCCGAACAGTGCGTCGCGGACCGCGACTATGAGGCCCTCGAGCGACTCGTGCTCGAGCATCTCCTCTCGGCATAGGGGGGCAGCCATGATGGCCCGGAGGGCGCCTGATGACGTCGGCACGCCGCTGGTGGCCGTGATCCTCGACGCGGCGCGGCCATACGACAGGCTGATCATCGGCGGTGTCGCCCAGTATGCCCGCGAGCGCGGCCGCTGGAGCCTGTACGTCGAGGAGGATCCGCTTCAGAAACTGCCCGA
>RFPF01000045.1 GCA_009926295.1 Planctomycetia bacterium | reverse complement strand
GGTGATGCAGCTTCCCGACGGATCCGTCCGGCAAAGGGACGCAGACTACGTGTTGAAGCTGTCGGCCGGCGCCGAGGCGCGGCTCGTCGTGCAGGACGCGCGGGGGCGGATCGTGTTCAACGGGCCGATCGAGACGCCCGAGCAGCGCAGCCTCATGCCTCCGGCGGTCCGCGAACGCGTCGAGGGCCTCGAGCGACTGGTAGCACAGCGCGAGGCGCTCCGGCAGAAGCCGGCCGAGAAGGACCCGGCGAGTCCGGCTCCGGTGCGGATCGGCACGCTCGACATCGCGCCCGTCGAGGTCAGGTGACCGACGCGGTCACCACTTCACTTCGGCGACTCCGCGCGACCAGCTGCCGCCGGCGGAACGCCCGCCGCCGCCAGCGCTCGCCCCGCCGCCAAGCATTGTCCGCCACGGATCCGGTCCGGTGACCGTGCCGCCCGGCAGGGAGATCACCCACGGCCCGGACCCGCGAGACATCCGTTCGAACGAGTCCTGCATCTGCCGCCGCTGGATCTCCTGGATCCGGCGCTGCCGCCGCCGCTCCGCTTCCGCCGTCGCGGCGGCGTAGGACTCGCGGGCGAGCGTCGCCGACTCCGACGACGCCTTGATCGAGTCTTCGTAGCGCTGGCCCGTGAGCAACGACTTCGACCGCTCGAGGGCCGCCACGGCCTCGCGCACGTCGGCCGAGACACCCTCCGCATACCATGCCGCGGCGCGGCGGATGAGGCTGTCGGTCTCCTCGATCTCCGCGAAGGCCTGGCGGGCGAGCCGCTCGTCCTCGGTGGCGAGTTCCTCGGCACGGGAGGCTGCGGTTTCGGCGGCGTCGATCACGCGGCCGGCCTGGGGGAGATCGGGCCGCTCGACGGCCAGGCCGCGGTTCGCGGCCTGCACGAGCCGGCCCGCCTCGCGGCACTGCTCGTTGGCCCGCACGCGATCGGTGCGTTGCTGGTCGAGCCGCGCCGCGAGGGCGTCGATCCGCCGGGCCGTGGTGGCGGCCCGTTTCGGCAGCGACGCCAGCAGGCCGTCGAGTTCCTGTCGTCGATCGGTCACCGCGGTCTGGCAGCCCTCGACCCATGCCTCCTGCCGCACGGCCTCCTCGAGCAGGGCGAGCGCCTTGAAGTAGTGCTGCCGCGCAGGCTCGGCGGCCGACTGCGCCTCCGCGATCATCCGCCGGATGCGTTCGAGACCCTCGTCGGCCTTGGCGACGTTGTCCGCGAGGTCGGTCCACGAGCTCTCGGCGTAGGATCCCGAGAGGTGCTCGAGGGCCCGTACGGTGCCGGCCCGGCGCGTGGCCAGCGCATCGAGGCGGGCCACGGCTCCCGGCAAGAGGTCGTCGATCCTGCCCTTCGCCGCCACGACGTTCTCGAGGATGGCGGCCGCCTCGGCCGCATGCCGCTCGGCGTGCTCGAGGTGCTTTATGGCCCCCTCCACCTCGCCGGCGTCGAGCAGCTGTGCCGCGATCGTCACGTGTTCGCGGGACTTCACCACGTGGGCCATCGGATCGGCCCCGGGCTCGGCGAGCAGCCAGCCCTCGGCCCGCTTGGCGCGAATCCGCGCCTCCGCCTCGTCGGCCGCCGCGGCGGCCTTGAGCCGGCGATCGTCGGCGGCCTCGAAGCCCTCGAGCCGGCCGACGAGCGTCGCCAGTTCGGCGCGGCCGCCTTCGAGCCGTCCGCGGGCCTGGATGGGGTCGCTCTCGAGGTCGTGGCGGGCGAGCGCGAGGCCCCGGGCCACGGTGGCGGTCGCGGCCTGGAAGGCGGCGCCCGATCGGCCTCGCTCGGCGAGCTTCACGATCCGGGCGTCGGCCGCCGCGAGCCCGGCGTCGAGTTCATCGGCCAGGGCCCGCGATTTCTCGTGGGCCTGCTCCAACACGTCGAGCGGCCCGCGGCACTCGCCGGCCACGGCATCGAGCGGGGGCCGGGCCTCCGCCGAATCGAGCAGCCGGATGCATTCGTCGGCGGCGGCGGTTCCGAGGAACCACTCGGCATCGACCCGCTCCTGCGCCCTCTCCCACACGTCCATGAGGCCGAGCCAGCGCTCGCGATAGCGGCGGATCGCACCCTGGACGGCGTCGTAGGCGGATCGGGTCTGCCCCTGCATCGGCGTCTTGAAGTCGGGGTCGGTGTGCGGCAGGAGCCGGTGCCGTTCCTGCTGGGCATCGAGCAGGTCGGAGAGCGCGACCACCTCCTGCTTGAACTCGGCGAGTTTCTTGCGAGCGAGTGCGACTCGGCCGTCGTGCCGCGATATCTGATAGATGAGCGTTCCGACCGCCCCGAGGGCGCCGAGCCCGAGAAGCGAGAGCGGCAGCGTGCGGGTGCGAAACACCCGCGCGGCCTCGACCCGGGCCAGCTCGCGGTCCTTGCGGTCCTTCACCCAGCGCTCCGTCGCCTCGACGAGCGCGGCCAGGCCGTCGTCGTAGAGGCCATCCTTGGCCCGCGGCAGAAACACCTTCTCGATGAGTTCCGCCTGGATCGTCTCGGGATCGAGGCCGCTCGACAGTTCGAGCGCCCACGGCGCCCGCATCGCGATCGAATGTCCCTTCACGTCGAGAACGATCGTGAAGTCGCCGGCAGGGTCGTAGCCCGCGGGCGAATCCGCCCCCTCGTCGCGCCACCGATCGACGAGCGCCTCGAGGAGGTTGCGGGCCGTGCGACCGGCGGGCGTGTCGCCGACCACAACGACGCGATAGTCGCGGCCGCTGGCGCGCTGCGCCTCGTCGACAGCGGCCCGCACCTTCTCGAAGCCGTCGTCGACGCCGCTCACGAACACGTGTTGCGTGTCGGTGGGCGAGATCCGCGGCGGCTCCTCCGCCACCGTGGAGTGTGCGATCGCGCAGGCCGCCAGCAGGACCCGCCAATCGACACACCACCGTCGGAACGATCGCAAGGGCATGAATCCTCCGGGAGGGCGCGGAACTGCTTCACCGCGGGCCGCGGATTGTATCTCCGGCATTCGGCCGATCTCAATGTGCCGACCCGCAGTTCAGCGGCCGATGTCCTCGGCCGACGTGGCCCGCTGACTCGGCGGGAACAGTCCGGGCCGCGGGGTGGCCCGGGTGGCCGGAGGCATGCCCGGTCGCTCAGCCGCGCCCCGGGCGGCAGCCTGCGGCTCGCGGGGACGCCCCGCGTTCAGGTCGCTCTTTCCGCCCGTGGCGCCATATCCCGGGCGGACCGCCGGCGCCCCGGCACGCACGCCGCCGGTGAGTGCGGGCGAGCGGCCGGCAGGCGTCGCGGGCTGGGGTCTGGCGACGGGCTTCCGCTCGTCAGCGGAGGGCCGCGACGGCTGCGGGCGCTGTGGAGACTGCAGGGGAGGAGTGTCATTGGGCCCGCCCGGCAAGAGCAGGAGGTCGTCGTCGGCCGGAGGCGTCGCGGGCGGCGACGCCGCAGCGGCGCGGGGCCGACCGGTGAGCGGGTCGATGCCCGAGGTGCGCTGCGACTCGATGCGCTCGCGGCGCATCCGCATCCGCGCCGTCTCGGCCTCGCCCTCGTCGACGCGGCCATCCGCATTGAGATCGTACCGCCGCAGCACCTCGTCGCGGGTCAGTCGGCCTCCGTCGCCCGTGGACTCGCGCGTCGGCAGCAGCCCGCCGCCACGGGGCTCCGGGCGATTGCTTTGGCCGAACGCCGGCACGCTCGCCACGACGACCAATGCCGCGACCGCTGCCGGATGATGGTGGATCGACCACGGTCGACGCGACGGCGACTTCATGTGCCAACTCCCCCTGAAAGTGTAGCGGAGCCGGATCGGGCGAGCATGTCGGTGATCCGAGCCGCCGCGGCTCCGGCGTCGCCGGCCCGGTCGAGCTCCCGGGCAGCGACGTGGCAGTGGACGACATGGACGGCATCGCCTGCCGCCGGCGGGTCGGCCTCGCGGCAGACGCTCTCGGCGAGCGGACACCGCGGATGGAACCGACAGCCGGATGGCGGCCGGGCGGGGCTCGGCACGTCGCCGGAGAGCACGATTCGGCGTCGGCGGCGTGCCGGGTCGATCGTGGGGACTGCCGAGAACAGGCTGAGCGTGTAGGGATGGAGCGCCGCGCGGTACAGGGCGTCGGCCGGCGCCCGCTCGACGATCCGGCCGAGGTACATCACGGCCACCTCGTCCGCGAGATACTCCACGACGGAAAGATCGTGCGAGATGAAGAGATACGTCAGGTCGAGCTGCTCCCGCAGCTCGACCAGCAGGTTCACCACCTGTGCCTGGATCGAAACGTCGAGCGCCGATACGGGCTCGTCGAGCACGAGGAAGTCGGGCTCGAGGACGAGCGCCCGGGCGATCGCGATCCGCTGCCGCTGGCCGCCGGAGAATTCGTGTGGATACCGCTCGAGGGCGGAGGCGGTCAGGCCGGTGCGCTCGAGGGCCGCCCGTACGCGCACGAGCCGCTCGTCGGCCGTGCCGAGTCGGTGGATGACGAGCCCCTCTTCGAGGATCGCCCGGATCGTCATCCGCGGGTTGAGCGAGCCGTAGGGATCCTGGAACACGATCTGCATCCGCCGCCGCAGGGCGCGCAGGGCCGCCCCGTGCGTGGCCCGCACGTCGGTGCCGGCGAAGCGCACCGTGCCGGCCGTGGGCTCGACGAGCCGCAGTACGCTTCGCCCCACGGTCGTCTTGCCGCAGCCGCTCTCGCCGACGAGCCCCAGCGTGCGGCCCTTCGCGATCGAGAAGCTCACCCCATCCACCGCCCTGACGCTGCCCACCTGCCGGCGCAAGAGCCCCCTGCGCACCGGAAAGTGCGTCTCGAGCCCGGCAACGTCGAGGAGCGGAGGGGAGTTCACGGGGCGGTTCCCGGGGTGGACGGGCGCGGAGGCCCGAGCGCATCGGCGAACGGGCAGCGGACCAGGTGCCCGGGCGCGATCTCATCGAGTGCGGGAGTGTGCGTCGTGCAGTCCGGGAGCCGCGCGAACGAGCAGCGTGGGTGAAAACGGCAGCCGGCCGGAAAATCCCGCGGGGCGGGAACCATTCCGGGAATCGTCGTGAGCGGCCCCGATCGACGGCCCGTCGGGCGGGCCGCGAGCAATCCGATGGTGTAGGGATGCCGGGGGCGGGCGAACAGTTCCGCCGCCGGCGCCTGCTCCACGATCCGCCCCGCGTACATCACGGCCACGTCGTCGCACGTCTCCGCCACGACGCCGAGATCGTGCGTGATCAGCAGGATCGCCGTGCCGAGCCGGCGGCGCAGGTCGCCGAGCAACTCGAGAATCTGGGCCTGGATCGTGACGTCGAGGGCCGTCGTCGGCTCGTCGGCGATCACGAGGTCGGGCTCGCAGGCCAGCGCCATCGCGATCATCACCCGCTGCCGCATGCCGCCTGAAAGCTGATGCGGGTATTCGTCGAGCCGCCGCTCGGGGTCGGCCATGCGCACGAGCCGGAGCATCTCGAGGGCCCTGGCCCGCGCGAGGGCGGGCGTGACATCGCGATGGAGCCGCACCGCCTCGGTGATCTGGTCGCCGATCGTGAACACGGGGTTGAGGCTCGTCATCGGCTCCTGGAAGATCATTCCGATCCGCCCGCCGCGCACGCGCCTGAGGTCCCGCTCGGGAAGCGTCACGAGATCATCCGTGCGGCCATCGCAGTCGAGCAGGATCTTCCCCGACTCGATCACGCCCGGCGCGGCGACGAGCCCGAGGATCGACATCGCCGTCACGCTCTTCCCGCAGCCGCTCTCCCCCACGAGCCCGAGCGTCCTGCCGCGCTCGATCGCGAGCGACACGCCATCCACGGCGGGCACACGGCCGTCCGGCGTATGAAACGCAGTCACGAGATCGCGGATGTCTAAGAGCGGCATGGAGAATACATCGATGAACGGTTGAGGAGGCGAGGGGAGTCGGCGAACGCTCGAGGAGCTCGGGCCGCCGCGGCCCCGCGACGAGACTTTTGCCGCTCCCCTCGCGGGCCCATCTTCACGACGACGCGCTTCACTTGCGTGCCTCGCGAAGCCGGGGGTCGGTGGACTCCTGGAGCGCCTCACCGATCAGGTTGTAGGCGAGCACGGTCAGGAAGATCGCGATCCCCGGGAACACCACGAGCCACCACATCGCGAGGTTGGAGCGGGCGTCGTTCAAGATCGAGCCCCAGCTCGCCGTCGGCGGCGGCGGCCCGAAGCCGAGGAACGACAGCGAGCTCTCGAGGAGCACCGCCGACGCGATGCCGAACGTGATCGGCACGAGCACCGGGGCCAGGGCGTTGGGGAGGATGTGGCGGAGCATGATCCTCGCGGGGCCGGCGCCCGCGGCCCGGGCGGCCAGCACGAACTCGCTCTCCTTGAGCCGGAGGAACTCGCCGCGCGTGAGCCGGGCGATGCCGGTCCAGCCGGTGGCGCCGATGATGGCCATCGTGTGCCAGATCGTCGGCTTCTCGATCACCGCGATCACCGCCAGGATGAGGACGAGCGTCGGAATGCACATCACGATCTCGGTGATCCGGCTGGTGAGCATGTCGATCCAGCCGCCGAAGTAGCCGCCCACCGCACCCACGGCGACGCCGATCGTGCCGGCGATGCCCATCGAGACGAAGCCCACGAGGAGCGCGATCGTCGTGCCGTGCACCATCTTCGCGAACACGTCGACGCCCGCCTGGTCGGTGCCGAACAGGTTCCGGCGGCTGGGGCGCCCCTCGTCACGGGCCGGGTTCGCCGGCAGCCCGGGCCACTCGTCGGCCCGCACGCTGCGGTAGGGGTCCTGGAACACCAGCGGCCAGACGGCCCAGCTCTCCGGATCCTTCTCCACGAGGTTCCTGGGGTAGGTTCCGCGAAAGCGGTCCCTCGCGAAGATCGCGGGCTCGAGGTCGCGGGCGAAGTAGGCCAGGCAGGGCGCGTAGATGCGGCCCTTGTAGCGGCACAGCACCGGTTTCGTACCGGCGATCGCCGGGCTGAGGATGGCCACGAGCACGAGGCCGCCGACGAACGCCGCCGCCGCCACGGCCAGCGGCCGGCGGCGATAGCGCCGCCACGCGTCGCCCCAGAAGCCCGTGGTGCGAGTCTCGGTGGTCATTCGACGCTGACCCGCGGGTCGACCGCGCAGTAGAGGATGTCGGCGAGGAGCTGCCCGGCGAGCGTGAGCACGCTGAACATCAGCGTCAGTCCCATGATCGTGGGATAGTCGCGCTCGCGGATGCTCTCGAAGAACAGCCTTCCCATCCCCGGCCAGGTGAAGATCTGCTCGATGATCACCGACCCGCCGAGGAGACCGGGGAGCGAGAGCCCGAGGAGCGTCACGAGCGGGATCAGCGTGTTGCGGAAGGCGTGGCGAAACAGCACACGCCACGGCCCCGCCCCCTTCGCCCGCGCGGTGCGGATGTAGTCCTGCCGCACCGCCTCCTCGAGGTTGGCCCTCACGAAGCGGCTGTCGTAGGCCAGGCTCACGTAGGTCTGGCAGGTGACCGGCAGGATCATGTGGCGGGCCACATCGCCGATCCGGACGAGCGACGGGGCGTCGGGCGGGACGTCGCTCATCCCGAAGAGCGGCAGTTCCCAGGCGGTGCCCCGGAGCCAGACTGCGAAGATGATCTGCAGGAACAGCGCCGCCACGAACGTGGGGAAGGAGTAGAGCACGTAGAGGACGAGGCTCGAGAGCCGCTCGTCGGGGCGCCCGCTCCGTGCCGACGCGTAGAGCCCGAGGGGAATCGCGGCCAGCCAGGCGACGACCAGCGCCGTCCCGGAGACGAGGAACGTGGGCCCGATCCGCTCCGCGATCAGCGTCGCCACCGGCTGCTTGCGCGAGATCGAGCGGCCGAGATCGCCGCGGACGACGTTGGCCAGCCATTGGGCGTAGCCCACGGGCCAGGGCCGGTCGAGCCCGTAGATCCGCTTCATCCGCTCGAGGTCCTCGGGGTTGAACCTGCGGCTCGGGTCGGTCTCGCCGAGCTGCACCGTGAGCGGCGTGCCGGGCATGTTGCGGGCCAGGCCGTAGACGAAGCAGGTGATCACGACGAGGGTCAGGACGCCGAAGATCGCGCGGCGTGCGAGATACGTCGCCATCGCCTACTCCTGCCTCGGCATCCACAGGCTGCCGAAGCCGGGCGAGTAGTGGTACGGCCCGCGCGGGCTGAAGACGTAGCCACGCAGGCTCTTGGAGAAGCCGTAGAAACTGTTGCGCCAGTAGAGCCAGGTGTAGGGCTGGTCGTCCTGGAGGATCTCCTGGATGCGCGCGTACTTTTCGGCCCGCTTGGCCCGGTCGAACTCGCGGCGGCCCTCTTCGAACAGCCGGTCGACATCCGGGTTGGAGTAGCCCACGTAGTTGCGGCCGGCGCCGGTGGCCCAGATGTTGTCGGAGGTGTCCGGGTCGGTGCCGGCGCCCCATCCGCCGTGGTAGGCCTGGAACTTTTTGTCCTGCGTCAGCTGCTGGAGCACGGTCGCCTCGGTCGGCCGCACGTTCATCCTGACACCGATCTGGTCGAGATTCTCCTTGAGGAGCGTGCAGATCGCCACCCGCAGCGGCTGCTGGTTGACGAGCATCGTGAATTCGAAGGGCACGAGCCGCCCGTTGATCTCCTTGTCGCGGACCCCGTCGTTGTCGTGGTCGGTCCATCCGGCCTCGTCGAGGAGGGCCTCGGCCTTGTCGAGGTCCTGCTTCGAGGCGACGGGCTTCTTCTTCGGCGCCATCCAAGAGGTCTCGTGGAACGGCCCGGTGGCGGGCTCGTAGAGACCGTAGCAGAGTTTTTCGAGCATCGCGTCGTGGTCGAACGCGTACGTCATCGCGCGACGGACGCGACGATCGGCGAAGAACGGCGTGTCGATGTTCCAGCCGAAGTGGAAGCTCACCCACTCGGGCGCCGTCACCTTCGTGTTGCGCTCGTAGAAGTCGCCGCCCTTCGTCTGCGTGGTCCACTGCTCCGGGAGGAGCACCATCTCGCCGATCTCGCCGCTCTTGAGGGCCAGGAGCGTCGTGTTCGGATCCTCGATGATCCGAAACCGCACCTCCCTGAAGAACGGCGCGTCACGCACCTGCCTGCCGCGCACCGTCGACCAGTCGTCGCGGCGGCGGAGCACGATCTGCTGGCCCCGCTGCCGCTCCACGATCTTGTACGGCCCGCCGCACACCGGCGCCAGTTCGAGTTTCACGTGCTCGGGGCTGTCCTTGAGCGTGGGATCGTCCTGCCAGGTTTTCTCGTAGACGTGCTTCGGCAGCACCGGGAAGTTGACGTTCCACACGTTCGTCGCGAGCGGCTGCTTGTGGAAGAACACGACCGTCCGGTCGTCGTAGGCGTGCACCCAGCGGAGCTGGTCGGTGCCGCTGCGCACCGCGGGCACCGGCACGCGGGGATCCATGATCACCCGGTAGGTGAAGGCGATGTCGTGGGCCGTGATCGGCTTCCCGTCGCTCCACACGAGATCGTCCCGGAGAACGACCTTGTCGAGGAGCCCGTCGGCACTCGTCTGCCAGGAGACGACGGTATCGCTCGTGGCGAACGGCTCGAGGCGGCGATCGAACGAGAACAGCCCGAAGCCCGTGAGGCCGAGGATGTCGAACTCCGCGGACGTGCTGATCATGATCGGGTTGGTGCTGCCGAGGTCGCCCGCGACGTGGCGGTCGACCCGCGCCGCGAGGTCGGCCTCACCGGGTTCGGGAAGTCGGCCGAGCGCCGCAAGGATCGTGGCGTTGGCGGCGGCCGAATCGTTTTCGAGCGCCAGCGCCTCGGCCACCGAGGCGGGCGCGGTCTGCCGTGCCTGCTCCTCGCGCAACAGCGCCATGCCGTCGCGGACGGGGCGGTCGATCCAGGTGGCGTCGCGGTCGAGCGTCGCCAGCGGTGGCGGGTCGAAGGGCTCGGGTGGTGTTTCGGCCGGAGCCCGTGCGACCTGGTTGGCGGCCGGCTGGACGGCCGCGGGTTCGGCCGTGGCGCTCGCCAAAGGATCGCTTTCCCGGCGGCCGCAGCCGACGCACACACCCAGCAGGAGGAGGGCGGCAGCCCACGCCGGACTCCGACCCGCGGCGTCCTTGCGACTGGCTCGTTCCATCGGGCACTCCGCGGGCCTGTGATCCGCCAACAGAATGCGATGCTACGGCCGTGTGCGCCGGCCGGTCAATCCGGCGTGCCCGGGGCGCCCGAGCCCGCGCGGTCCGGGTCGGGGAACGCGTGGCCGAGCTTCTCGCGCTTCGTGGCGAGGTAGCGCTCGTTGAACTCGTGCACCGGCGGCAGGATCGGGACCTGGTCCACCACCTCCAGATCGAAGCCCCCGTAGATGAAGGCGTCGGTCTTCTTGGGGTTGTTGGTGAGCAGCCGAACCCGCCGCAGCCCGAGGTCCTTGAGGAGCTGGATACCCACGCCATAGTCGCGCGAGTCGGCCTTGTAACCGAGCGCGAGGTTGGCCTCCACGGTATCGAGCCCCTGGTCCTGCAGCTGGTAGGCGCGGATCTTCTCGACCAGGCCGATGCCCCGGCCCTCCTGCGGCAGATACACGAGCACGCCCGCTCCCTCGCGGCCGATCATGTCGAGCGCCATGTGAAGCTGGTCGCCGCAGTCGCACCGCAGGCTGTCGAGCAGGTCTCCGGTGAAGCACGACGAATGCAGCCGCACGAGCGGCACGGCCACGTTTTCGACGTCGCCGAGCACGAGCACGATCGGCTGCTGGGGCTCGAACTTCACGCCGTAGGCGATGATCCGGAACCGGCCCCACCTCGTGGGCAGGTCGGCCTCGGCGATCCGCTCCACCAGCTTCTCGCGGGTGCGGCGGTGGCGGATCAGTTCCTCGATCGAGATGATCTCGAGGGAGTGCTCGCGGGCGAGCGCGAAAAGGGCCTTGCGGTCGGCGCGATTGCCCTCTGCGTCGAGGATCTCGCAGAGCACGCCCGCCGGCTGGAGCCCCGCCATCCGGGCGAGGTCGACGGCCGCCTCGGTGTGGCCCGCGCGCCGGAGCACGCCCCCTTCCTTGGCGACGAGCGGGAAGAGGTGCCCCGGCCGGACGAAGTCGGCCGGTCGGCTCGCGGGATCGAGCAGGGCGAGGATCGTGGTGGCCCGCTCGGCGGCGGTGATCCCCGTGCGGGCGGTGACGTGGTCGACCGGCACTGTGAACGCCGTCCCCAGCGGCGTCGAGTTCGACTCGACCATCATCGGGAGGTCGAGCCGCTTGGCCGCGTCGGGCAGGATCGGCATGCACACCTGGCCCCTGCCGTGCCGGATCATGAAGTTCACGATCTCCGGAGTCGCCTTCTCGGCGGCGCACACGAAATCCCCCTCGTTCTCCCGATCCTCGGCGTCCACGACGATCACCATCTCGCCGCGGCGGACGGCGGCGACGGCGGCGTCGATGCTGGAAAAGCGGTGGGACATGCTCGACAGGATTATAGGATGGGCCAGTGGGCCGCCGAGCGGCCCGAACCGACGAATCGGCCGAAACCGGGCTCCAGCCATGCTCGACCGTGAGGAATACATCGAACAGGCCTACCTGTTCCGGGTGCTCGCCGAGCGGATCACCGCCGGCGTCGCCGCGCAGGAGGCCCTGGCCGCGATCGGCCAGGAGGTGCTGGCGACCTCGAAGCTCCCCATGGCGATCGACTACCTCGTGGGAGAGCTCAAGCTCGTCGGCACGCTCTCCACGGCGATGTCGCGGCTGCCGCACTATTTTTCGGCGTTCCAGACTTTCGTCATGCGGCAGGCGGAAGAGGAGGCGGGCCGGTTCGACATCCGCACGGCGCTGGCGATCCTCGAACGCGAGGCGACCTACCGTGCCGATCAGCCCACGCCACAGGGACTGTTCTTGTATCGGTTCGAGTGCCTGTCGCGCAACCGGCTCGAATACACGCACGGCCTCGCCGCCGTCGCCGACGACGTGATGTTCGACAAAGAGTGGCGGGAATGGATCGCCACGGTGGGCCGGCAGGTGGGACTCGTCGATCTCGCCGACCTCGTCTACGTGCGCAGTCCCGAGTATTGGCGGCGCGAGAAGCGCGATGCGATCGCGAGCGGCCGCGCCGCCATCGGTCCCGACCGCGAGATTCTCTTCGGAGAGAAGGAGGGACGCATCGCCCGGGCCAACCGGGGCAAGGACCCGCTCTTCTTCTTTGCCGCACTCCAGCGGCAGCTCGGCTATCCCCCGGTGCCACGGCCGCAGCCCGCCACGCCGTCGGCCGAGAGCCCGGCGCTCCTCGCGAGGCGGCTGGAGCGGCTCGAGATGCGGGTGAAGCTTCTCGAGGAGGAGGCCCAGGGAGGCATCGATCTCTCACGGTTCGACCCCAAGAACGCCGAGCGGTTCGCGCCGCCTCCGGAGGGCTGATGAAGTCGGCACGGGCCGATGCCGAGGCGATCTGGAAGGCGGCCATCGAGGCGGTCGCCCCGGAGCGGCTCGTGGCGTCGCAGGCCGAGGTGCTCCGCGAGCATGTGGCGGCCTCCGAGCGGGTGGTCGTGGTCGGCGGCGGCAAGGCCGCAGCCGGCCTCGCGGCCGGGATCGAGGCCCTGCTCGGAACGGATGTGCTGGCCCGGCACGACGTGGCGGGGCTCGTGAGCGTTCCCGCGGGATGCGGCCGGCGGCTCGAGCGGATCGAGATCCGCCAGACACGGCCGGCCGGTGCCAACCTCCCCACGGCCGCGGTGGTCGAGGCCACGCGCGAGATGCTCGCGATGATCGGTCGGCTGGGCCCCCGCGACCTCGTCATCGCCGCGATCACGGGGGGTGGCTCGGCGCTCGTCGCGGCGCCGCGGCCCGGGGTGTCGCTCGAGGAGAAGATCTCCCGCACCCGCGCCCTCTCGGAGGCCGGAGCCGACATCGCCACGCTCAACGCCGCGCGCCGGAACTTGAGCCTCGTGAAGGGGGGTGGCCTCGCGCTGGCGTGCAGTGCCGGCCGGCTGGTCGCCGTCGTGATTTCCGACGTGATCGGCAGCGACTTCGGCGTGATCGCATCGGGCCCCTGCGTCGCGCCCGGGGGCGGGCCCGCGTGGACGACGCCCGGCGGCTGTCGTGTCGAGCACCTGCTCTTGGGCGACAACGCGACCGCGGTCGAGGCCGCGGCGAACGCCGCGTGGAGCCTCGGCTACGAGGTCGCCATCGACGAGACGACCGACGGCGAGCAGGCCGAGGAGGTCGGGCGCCGTCTCGCGCTGCGGGCGCTCGGGCGTCTCGCCGAGTCGGCCCGCGACGGCCGGCCGCGGGCGGTGATCGCCGGTGGTGAGGCGGTGGTGCGCGTGCCGGCCGACCACGGTGTCGGCGGCCGGAACCAGCAGACGGCGCTCGCGGCGCTCGCCGAGGTGCGGGACCGGGAGGGCGCGTGGCCCGCGGGCCTCGTGATCGCGAGCATCGGCACCGACGGCGAAGATGGACCCACCGATGCAGCGGGCGGCGTGATCGATGCGACGGTCGCGGCGTCGATCGGTGGCGAGGCGCTGGCAAGGGCACTGCGCCGGTGCGACGCCTCTCCGCTGCTCGCCGCGTCAGGCGGTCTTGTCCGCACCGGCCCCACGGGCACGAACGTCGCGGATCTCAGGCTTGTGCTCGTGCGGTAGCCACTGTCGCGCCTCAGCATCCCTTCGGGCCTGCTTCGGCTTGAGCGACTGCTCGGCTGGACGCCGAGCGTCGCACGTGAGGCACACCTTGGCTGTGACTCACATGCGTAAGCCCGCCGGGCGTACATTCAGACGTCACACAAACTCACGGCCTGTTGGAGGCCGGCGAGCGGATCGCGGGTGGGGATGAACTCGTGCCCCACGTAGCCCTTGTAGCCGATCGACACGAGCTTCCGCATCGTGGCCGGGAACGAGATTTCCTGGTTCTCGTCGAGCTCGCCGCGGCCGGGATTGCCCGCCGTGTGGATGTGTCCGATCACGTCCTTGCACTCTTCGAGCCGACGGATCAGGTCGCCGTTCATGATCTGCACGTGATACAGGTCGAAGAGGAGTTTCACGCGGGGTGATCCCACGCGCCGCACGATGTTCGCCACGTAGTCGATGTCGTCGCCCTGGTAGCCGGGGTGGCCCTTCATGGGGTGCGTGCCGTCACGGGTGTTGAGGTGCTCGACACAGATCGTCACCCCCTTTTTCTCCGCATGGGATGCGATCTGCTTGAGACCCTTCACGCAGTTGTCGGCCCCCTCCTCGAGCGATATCTCGCCGCTCGTGGGATCTTCGGCGTCGCGCCACTTGTATCCCGTGAAGCCGATCACGGCCGGAATCTTGTTGGCGTTGCAGAGGTCGATCGTCTTGGTGGTGCGCGAGATCACCTCTTCCTGATAGCGGGGGTTGTTGTAGCCCCTCATGAAGGGGGCGCCTGGCATGCCGTTCATGGCGATCGCGCTCGTCATCCCGTGCTTGGCGAGCGTGGGCCAGACGTCGGGATCGGTGAGCTCGATCGACTTCACTCCGAGCCCCGTGGCCACCTGGCACATCTTCTCGATGTCCCACTTGTCGCCGGCGACGTTGAAGCACCAGTAGACGATCGAGTGGTTGATGTTGCCCTTGAGCGGCATGGAAGAGGCTCCTGAAGCGGGGAGGACGCCACCGGCGGCGGCAGCGAGTGCGGCCGACTGAAGGGCGCGGCGACGGCTGATTTCGTTCGGCATGGCGGTACATTACCATTCAGCCACCGCCGCGGAAAGTTGCCGCGCGGGCGTGATTCCGTCCGGGGAGAGGGCCATGTCGTCGATCAAGCGGATTCTCGTCACCGGTGGAGCCGGCTTCCTCGGCAGCCATCTCAGCGAGCGGCTCGTCGAGGCGGGGCACGATGTCATCTGCGTCGACAACTTCTTCACGAGTCAGAAGACCAACGTCGCGCACCTCCTCGGTTGCGGCAACTTCGAACTTCTTCGTCACGACGTGATCCACCCGCTCTGGCTCGAGGTCGACGAGATCTACAACCTCGCCTGCCCGGCGGCGCCCGGCCACTACCAATACAACCCCATCAAGACGATGAAGACGAGCGTGATGGGTGCGATCAACGTGCTCGGCATGGCGAAGCGCTGCCGGGCGAAGGTGCTGCAGGCCTCGACGAGCGAGGTCTATGGCGATCCCGAGGTGCACCCGCAGCCGGAGAGCTACCGCGGCGCCGTCAACCCGATCGGTCCGCGGGCCTGTTACGACGAGGGCAAGCGGGCCGCCGAGACGCTCTTCATGGACTACCACCGCTCGAACGGCGTCAACATCCGCATCGTGCGGATCTTCAACACCTACGGCCCCCGGATGCATCCGTTCGACGGCCGCGTCGTCTCGAACTTCATCCGCCAGGCGCTCGCCGGCGAGCCGATCACGATCTTCGGGACGGGCGCCCAGACGCGGAGCTTCTGCTACCGCGACGATCTCGTCGAGGGCATCATCCGGATGATGAACGGCCCCGACGACTTCGTGGGCCCCGTGAACATCGGCAACCCCGGTGAGTTCACGATCCGTCAGCTCGCCGAACTCACGCTCGAGCTCACCGGGGCGAAGTCGAAGCTCGTCGAGAAGCCGCTGCCGGTCGACGACCCCGAGCGGCGTAGGCCCGACATCGCGCTCGCGAAGCAGCACCTCGGCTGGGAGCCGAAGGTGCCGCTGCGCGAGGGGCTGGCGAAGACGATCGAATGGTTCCGCTCCGTCAAGATCAGCGACTACCGCGCCCCCACGCCGAACTACTAACTTCACGGGAATTCCCGGCATCGTGCCGAAATCCCCTGGCCGACATCCGTCGGCTGGTGCTAACACGGCCTTCCGGGCCTGGTGCTGGTCGATGTCATGATCGTGTTCAACGCCACGATGGTGGCGATGCCGAGGGCGAGACCGATCGCGTCGTAGACCCAGTCGAGCGGGTCGGCGGCGCGGCCGAAGAGCGGTTGCGTGGCCTCGTCGAGCACCGCCGCGACTGCGAGTCCCGCGAAGAGCAACGGCGTCAGACGGGGAACGAGCCTGCCGCGGGCGCGCAGGAGAAGCGCCGCGAGCAGGCCGAGCGCGCCGTAGGCTGCGAAGTGCATCAGCTTGTCGGGGGGAAGCTTCCGGCCGAGCAGCTCATCGGGCTTCGGATAGTGCGTGGCGAAGACGAGCGCGGCGGCGTAGAAGCCCGTCACGGCGGCGATCGTCCGCTGCGCCCAAGGGCCGAACGGCTCCTGGAAGCTCAGGCTTTTCAGGCGGCTTTTTGGGCTTCGCCCGTCCCCGGTCA
>RFPF01000440.1 GCA_009926295.1 Planctomycetia bacterium | reverse complement strand
ACCTGAGTTTCGCCCTCTACGACCGCCTGCTCGTCTTCGACAACGTCACCAAGTCGCTCGATGTCGTCGTGCTGGCCAGGATCGACGATCCATCGCCCGCCGGCCTGCGGCACGCCCGGGCGGAAGCCTGCGTCCGCATCGACGCGACGATCGCCCGGCTGTCTCAGCCGCACGAATGGCCGCTGCCGGCCGATATCGGCCCCCGACCCGAGCCGCGCTGCCTCGCGGACGGCACGGCGGAGTCGACGTTTCCACCGGAGGCGTTCACCGCGGCCGTCGAGCGGGCCATCGAATACATCCGTGCCGGGGACGTGTTCCAGGTGGTGCTCAGCCGCCGGCTCGAGATCCCGTTCGCCGGCCCACCCCTCGAGCTCTATCGCACGCTGCGCGTCGTCAACCCGAGCCCGTTCATGTTCTACCTGCGGACGCCGGGGGTGACTTTGGTCGGCAGTTCCCCGGAGATCATGGTGCGGGTGATCGACGGTGAGATCACCGTGCGCCCCCTCGCCGGCACGCGGCCCCGGGGCGCGACGCCGGAGGAGGACCTCCGGCTCGCGGAGGCGCTGCTCGCCGACCCGAAGGAGCGGGCCGAACACGTGATGCTCATCGACCTCGGCCGCAACGACGTCGGCCGCGTATCGCAGATCGGCTCCGTGCGGCTGAGCGACGTGATGTCGATCGAGCGATACAGCCACGTCATGCATCTCACGAGCAACGTCACGGGACGGCTCGCCTCCGGCATGACGGCGTTCGATGCTCTCCGCGCCTGCCTCCCGGCGGGCACCGTGTCGGGTGCGCCGAAAATCCGCGCGATGGAGATCATCGACGAGCTCGAGCCCGTTCGACGCGGCCCCTACGCGGGCGCCGTCGGCTACATCGACTTCGCCGGCTCCATGGACACCTGCATCGCCCTGCGCACGATCGTCGTCGCGGGCGGCAGGGCATACGTGCAGTCCGGCGCCGGGATCGTGGCCGACAGCGAGCCGGCCGCCGAACTGCAGGAGACGCTCAACAAGGCGAAGGGCCTGCTCGTGTCGATCGAGATGACGGCCGACAGGCTCGGTCGCGGCTCCTCCGCATCATGATCGTGTTTCACGACGCAACGCTCGTGCTCGGCGGTCGCACCGTCATCGACGGGCTCTCGCTCGAGGTGCCCGCGGGCCACGCCATGGCCCTCATCGGGCGCACGGGCGCCGGAAAGACGACGCTGCTGGCGGCCGCGGCCACGGCGGTGCGGCTGGAGCGCGGCGAGGTGGCCCTGCACGGCCACTCGGTTCGCCGAGAGCCCG
>RFPF01000439.1 GCA_009926295.1 Planctomycetia bacterium | reverse complement strand
GCGAGGCGCTGTTGCAGCGTGTTCACGATCACCAGCAGCGCGATCGACATCGCGAGCAGGAGCACGGCCACGGTCGTGGCCTCGGCGTAGGCGAATTCCTCGAGCCGGGCCACGATCAGCACCGGCGCGATCTCCGTCTTGAAAGGCATGTTGCCCGAGATGAAGACCACCGAGCCGTATTCACCGAGGGCCCGGGCGAGGGACAACGCGAAGCCGGTGACGACGGCCGGCAGGATCGCCGGGAGCACGACCCGCAGGAACGTCTGTGCCCGCGATGCCCCGAGGATCCGCGCCGCCTCCTCGACGTCGCGGTCGAGGCTCTCGATCACCGGCTGCACGACGCGGATCGCGAAGGGCAGGCTCACGAACACGAGCACGAGCACGATCCCGAGATAGGAATACGCTCCCTGGATGCCCAGCGGCACGAGCCACTGGCCAAGCCAGCCCTTCTTCACGTAGAGCGCCGAATAGACGAGCCCGGCGACGGCCGTGGGCAGGGCGAGTGGCACGTCGACGAGGGCGTCGAGCAGCCGGCGGCCGGGGAACGTGATCCGGGCGAGCACCCAGGCCACGAGCAGGCCGAGGAGCGAACTCGCGACCGCGGCGATCAGGCTCGCCGAGAGCGACACGGCGTAGGCGGCCCGCGCCCGGGGCGTCCAGGCCGCCTCGAGGAAGCCTGCGGGCCCGAGCGACGCGGCCCGCAGCACGAGCACGGCGAGCGGAAACACGACGAGCGCCAGCACGACGAGCGACGTGATCGCCAAGCTCGTGCCGAAGCCGGGCAGCACGGCGGCATGGCGGCGCCGGGGCCGCGCGGTAGGCCCGGATCGCGGCCCTGCGGACGCGGGCCCCTGTGGGCCGGCGGTGAACACGGAGGTGTCGGCGATCGCGATCATCTTCGTGGCTGCGTGCTGCATGCGTGGGGGTCGCTTGGGGGTGGGCTCAGCGACCGGCGTTGGCGTAGATCCGATCGAACACGCCGCCTTCGCCGAAGAACTTCGTCGTGGCGGCCTGCCAGCCACCAATGGCGTCGATCGTGTAGGTCTCGACCACGGGCCAGGCCTCGCCTTCCGCGGGTGTCGGCGGGTTTTTGCCCCACGGGCGGTAGTGATGCCTGGCGATGATCGCCCTGCCGGCGGGCGAGTAGAGGAAGCCGAGGTAGGCCTCGGCCGCGTGCCGCGTCCCCTTCTTGTCCACATTCTTGTCGACGACGGCGATCGGCGGATCGACGCGGATCGACCTCTTCGGGTAGACGATTTCGAGGTCGCCGCCGGCCTCGTCCACCTCGAGATGGGC
>RFPF01000438.1 GCA_009926295.1 Planctomycetia bacterium | reverse complement strand
CTTTGCCCGGCGACCGTAAGCCGGAGCCGACGCCGGGACGGCGGCGACGGCGCGACAGCCGCCAGGCGCAGCGCAGGCAGGTCCGAGTGAGCCGGAGCCCAGGAGGGCGGAGGCGAACGTCCGGCGAGGGGATACGGGGAGCCCGAAGCCGGCGCGCGTTAAGGAGCCGGACGTCCAGCGAGACCGTACGGGGCAACCCCGAGCCGGATTGGGAGAGTCGATGTGAAGGTTGGACCCCGGCGCAGCGAGGCCGTGCGGGGCGGCGATGTCGCCGGCCCCGCACGGTCCGCCTAGACACGCTGCTTCTTCGGGCGGCAGACCGGGGGCTCGGCGAGCGAGAACACGATCAGCTCCTCGCCCGTCACCGTCGAAATGTCGTGGTGCACGCTCACGAGCTTCACGCCCACGGCATCCTCCACGATGGATTCGAGCCGCGGGCGACCGGTCGCCACCATGTGAGATCGAACCTGCTTCAACAGGGAACGGCCGTTGCCGTTCTCCTGGCCATTTCCATGTCCATTTCCATCGCCATTGCCCGGCGACTCCTGCGGCGCGATCAGCTGGCGTTCGGCCGGGGTCAGCACCCCCTGCAAACGCACGACCAGCAGCGTGCCGATCAGGTGCGAGTGGATATCCTTGGGGCCGCGACCGATGAACTCCTGCTGGAATCGCGAGATGCCGTCGCAGACGGCCGCCTCGATTTCACCCTGAGATTTCATGGTCACTCCCGGGCTCATGGCTTCTGGGGGGCGGCCTGGAGCCGGTCCGCAGCCCGCGTGGCGGCGCCGTCGCCGTTGCAGATGCGGTCCCACACCTCGCGGCGGTGGATCGGCATCTTCGTGTCGGCGTCGAATCCGAGCCGGACGCGACCTCCCTCGATCTCGAGGATCGTGATCTCCAGCATCACCTGGAGATCCTCCGGCCTCCCGATCACGACGCTCTCGCGGTTCTTTCTCGTCAGCACCAGCATGGGTCACCTCTTCATGGTTGTGGGTCCCTCCCGAGAACAACTCATCTGCAGCAGGCTCCTGTGCCGGCCGCTCCATTGGCTTTCAGGTGGGAGTTCACAGGCACGCCGAGCGCCGGAACTCCCTGTCCGAGGAGGAACAGCTCCACGGATCGTTCGGTGGTGAAGGTCTTGAGGACGCTGCCCGTGACGGCGTCGACGTGTGCGATCCCTGCGTCGAGCGCCACGCCCGTGCAGCGACGCACGTGCAGCGCGAGGGCGTCGCGGGTGTCGTCGAACATGCCGTGGTGGAAGTCCTCGACCCTGCAGCGGCCCGCCGGCTCGTCGACGAGCCG
>RFPF01000437.1 GCA_009926295.1 Planctomycetia bacterium | reverse complement strand
GGCCTCGCGGTCTCCCGGGATCACCTCCACCTCGAGGCCGACCTCCTCGCGAACCCGCCGGCAGAACTCGGGGCCGTTGCGGGCCTCGCGGACGGCGCAGGTGGCGATCGTGCGCAGGGCTGTGACCTGATAGCCGGCAGCGATCTGCTTGAAGGTGCGGAGCGCCTGCACCGTGCGGTCGATCGACTCGTCGTCGAGACGGCCGAGCGCGGACACGCTGTGGCCGAGGCGGGTGGGCTCCCGCTCCTCGTCGAGGATCCGGTAGGCGCCGCCGCGGAGCACCTCGACCACCATGAGCCGCACGCTGTTGGAGCCGATGTCGATCGCCCCGAGGCGTGCAGCCATCTCGGGCGACAGGTAGGTCTGCTTGTCTTCGGTAAACGGGGAGGCCATGTGTCGCAGCATGTGTCGGCTCGTGGCGAACAAATCATACCCTGCGTTTTCCCGCCGCGGCCGTCGGCTACAATCGGAGCGTGCCATCGCCCGTTTCCCCGACCGTCTACCCGTCCTCCGGCCGCTGGACGCCCGCGATGCCGGCCTGCGTCGCGACGGTTGGCAACTTTGACGGAGTGCACGTGGGCCACGCGGCGATCGTGGGCCGGCTGGTCGAGATGGGCCGCCGACTCGGGGTACCCGCGGTGGCGCTCACCTTCGACCCCCACCCCGCCGCGATCCTGCGGCCGGGCTCGGCCCCGCGGCCGCTCACGACGCCGGAGCGTCGCGCCGAACTCCTCCTCGCCCTGGGGATCGACGCGGTGCTCGTGCAGCCGGTCGATGAGCGGTTTGTGGCACTCGAGGCGGAGGCATTTTACGAGGGCCTGCTGCGGGAGCGGCTGGCGGTGCGCGGACTCGTCGAGGGGGCAGACTTTCACTTCGGCGCCGGGCGGCGCGGCACCATCGGGGTGCTCGCGGACTGGTGCCGCGCGGACGGCGTGGAATTGGTCACCGTCGAGCCGGTCGTGCGCGACGGGGCGGCGGTCTCGAGTTCGCGGCTGAGGTCGCTGGTCGCCGCCGGGCGGTTCGCGGAGGCGAACCCGCTGCTCACCGCGCCGTTTCGCTGCCGAGGACTGGTCGTCGAGGGGGCGAAGCGGGGCAGGACGCTCGGCTTTCCGACGGCGAACCTCGGCGGGATCGCGACGCTCGTGCCGGATCACGGCGTCTACGCCTGCCGGGCGACGGCCACCGGGGAGGGGCGGCCATGGCCCGCCGCGGTGCACATCGGACCCAACGCCTCGTTCGGAGAGACGGCCGTCTCGATCGAGGCGCACTTGATCGGATTCGAGGGCGACCTGTACGGCCGCACCCTCGACGTTGACTTCCTCGAGCGGCTGCGCGACACTCGCCGCTTCG
>RFPF01000436.1 GCA_009926295.1 Planctomycetia bacterium | reverse complement strand
ACGTGAACACCGCGCCGCCGAGATCGGGCGGCGGCAGCGCGGTGGGATCGAGTCGTCGGGAGGCGACGGCCATCGGGAAGGCGGCGGCGGTGACCGCCAGGCCCAGCGCCATTCGGACGCGGAGCGAAACCTCGGGCAGCGTCGCCGCGGCCCCCACGAGGACGCCGAGGATGCGGGCCGCAAGGCCCGCGGCGAGCACCACGGGCAGCGGCACGGTGAGAACGGACGCCGGCATGCGTCAGGGCCCTCCGCCGGCCGACGTGCGAACGAACTCCGCCATGCGCTCGAGCATCCACGGGGCGAGGGCGACCAGCGTCGCCGCGATGGCGACCAGACGCGGGACGAGGCCCACCACCTGTTCGTGGATGCCGGTCGCCGCCTGCACGAGCCCCATCAGGCCTCCGACGACGAAGGCCACGACGAGCGCGGGCGCCACCACGACGAGGCCAGCGAACAGCGCCTGACGCACGAGTTCCACGAGGTCGATCCCATCCATGGGCACCGGCGGCTCCGGGGTGCGGGAATCACGGGCCGCCGGTGCGCAGCCCGTCGAGCAGCGACTGCACGACGAGCGCCCATCCGTCGGCCATCACGAACACGAGCAGCTTGAGCGGAAGGGAGACGAGCGTCGGCGGCAGCATCACGAGGCCCGTCGAGACCACGAGCGTCGCCACCACGAGGTCGAGCACGAGGAACGGCAGGAGCAGCCTGAAGCCGATCGCGAACGCCGTCTCCAGCTCGCTGACGAGGAAGGCCGGCAGCAGCGACTCCACGGGCACGTCGTCGTACGTCTTCACGTTCTTGGGGGCGTCCGGATGCCGTTCGAGGAACAGGAGCATCGTGTCGCGGTTGCCCGCCTGCTCGATCTGCCCGGCCATCCAGCGCCGCACCGGCAGCGTTCCCTGCTCGTAGGCTTCGCGCAGACCGATGCGGCCCTGTTGGTAGGGCTCCACGCCGGCCCGCCACGCCTGCGTCCACACCGGCCACATCACGAGCGCCGAAAGGAACAGCGCGAGCGACGTGACGATCTGATTGGACGGCAGTTGCTGCGTGCCGAGTCCCTGCCGAAGGAGCGAAAGGACCACCGAGATGCGCACGAACGAGGTGGTCATGAGGAGGACCGCGGGCGCGAGGCTCGCGACGCCGAACATGAGCGCAGCGGACAGCGTGGCGTCGAGCGAACGGGCGCCGAGCATGGACGTGAACATCTCGCCCCACGCGGAGCCGGCGGCTTCCGTGGGAGCCGCATCGGCCGCGAATGCGGGCGCCGCGGAGAGGCCGGCCGTGGCCAGTGCGAGCACGAGGATCGCCGCCAGGTACGCGGGCGCCGCATACCCGGCCAACAGGACC
>RFPF01000435.1 GCA_009926295.1 Planctomycetia bacterium | reverse complement strand
CCTACCTCGTGGGCGACACGAGCACGAGCGGCAACGGCTCGACGTTCCTCACCTACGACACGAGCCCAACGGCCTTCGGTCTCCGCCCCCTCGCTGCCAGCGAATACACGACGCTCACGGCCGGCTACACGTCGGCCGCCACCGCCGAGAACGTGAACAACTTCAACGGCACGATCGCGACCTCCTCGGGCGTCACCGTCAACTCGCTGCGGTTCAGCACGGCCGGAGCGCTCGATGGCAGCGGCGGCGGGCTCACGGTCAACAGCGGCGCCATCCTCGCCACGGCCAGCGGTACGATCGGCAGCGGGTTCAGCGGGCTCACTCTCGGCAACGGCACCTGGAACGAGGGCGTGATCACGCCGACGTCCGGCAACACGCTCACGATCAACGCCCCGATCACGGTCACCGGCAACGGCGGGCTCACAAAGGGCGGGGCCGGCACGCTTGTTCTCGGAGGCAGCAACACGATCGCCGGCGGCGTCACGGTGCAGTCGGGTGCGATTCAGGTCAACAACGCCAATGCCCTCGGCTCGGGCGCCCTGACATTCAACGTCAATGCCGACACGACGATCCCCTTCAACCTGCCGACGAGCGGCACGATCGCCAACAACATCACGATCAACACGCCGGGAACGGCCCGGACCTACACCTTCCAGCAGAATCAGTCCAACAACCTGACGCTCGCCGGCAACATCACGGCGGCGACTGGAAACGCCGTGCGATTCCAACTCGCCACGGGCGTGAGTTCCGGCACGTTCACGCTGTCCGGCAGCAACTCGTTTGGGGGGGTGGACGTTTTCACAGGGGCCAATGTCACGTTTCGCTTCGGCGGCACGAACGCCGCAGGTCTCGCCCCGAACTGGCGGCCCGACACAACGGCAAACTTTCTTCTCCTTGATGGAGCGGTGTTCAAGTCAACTGTCGGTAACTCGATCGCCTCATATGGCATGGAAACGTCGGGAACGGCCTCTTTGACGAGCGACGTATACGGAAGCTTCGCGGTCAATACGCCTACCGGTGCGGAACTCTCGTTTACGGGGGTGGTTCGTAGCGCCGGCGCCGCGACCACCAAGACTGGCGGCGGAACGATGATTGCTACGTCTCAATTTAATAGCGTGAGGACGTACAGCGTACTCGGGGGCACGCTGCAGGTTCCGGTGTTCTCTGCCTTGGGTGGCTCGTCGGGGGCGTCGTATCTCGTGCTCGACGGCGGCACGTTGCGGTATACGGGCGCCGCTGCCAGCACGGCCAAGGAATTCACGCTCGGCGCCAGCGGCGGCGGCCTCGACGCCTCCGGCTCGGGCACCGTGTCCTTCACGTCCACCTCGCCCGTCTCGTTCACCGGCAGCGGCAAC